>NZ_JBFHKV010000153.1:0-11133 GCF_041595215.1 Stieleria sp.
ATCGTCTTTCTCGCCGCCGGCACTCTTCTCGCTCGATTCACATCCGAACGCTTGTCCCAGCACCATCCGCAGTCGCGGTTTTAACTCGTGTCGAATCTTGCACGTCAGCGCGTACAGCTTGCGGTTGCCACGTTGCTGGGCCAGTCCGTCTTCGCGGCTGAACAGCCGGTACACCCAGTCTTCGAATGCGTCGCACAAGCGATCGCTGTGCGTGTTCAATTCGTCGGGCGTGGGACGGCTGCGGAGATCAAAACGGCCACCCAGTCGTCGCGACAACAATCCCGATTGCAAGCGACGAACCAGCTCGATGAATCCCTTGTCTTGTTCCAGACCGACGATCACAGCGGTGACCGGCGACCGCACGCCCATCGTCTGTTGGATCGTTTCGATGTCGCTGCGGGCCGATTGGGCGATGGCCGAAAGTTGTAACGGACCGACGCGAGAAAGTTCAAACGGGATCAGGGTCACGGCACCATTGATGCCGCACATCGGACGTCGAGCACGCTTGAGCAATTTGCAGACATAACGCAAGCGAGGGATTTGGTCGGACGTGTCCAGCGACGCCGGCAAGGCGACCTTTTTGTTGCCGCCGCTGCGCGGCATAGCCAACGGAGCCCCAGCGCCAGACGAGGTCGTCGTGGTGACGTGGGGCGGCGACGGCGTCTCGGCAGCAACCGCTGCGCGAGGTGCAGCGGCAACCGCCGGCGATGGCGAAGCCGTCGCGGACGCGGCAGCCGGCGTGGGGGCTGCGCTGGGTTGGCTGGGCGGGTATTGGTCGAACGAGATCGTCCCTTCGTACCGCGGTGCCGGTCGCAGCGCGTCACCCATCGCCGCGGCGGGTGCGGGGGGACGCGGAACTTGCGGTTGGGGCACGTGCGGTTGAGGCAACTGAGGCTGAGGCGTTTGAGGGCGGGGCGGCGTCGGGAGGTCGAACGCGGATCCACGCGGCGGCAGCGACGCTGATTCTCGGCCCGCCCCGGCCAGCGGTGACGAGTCCATCGCTTGGTTGCCGATCGTACCCAGGTAGGTCTGCGGTTGTGCCGGCTGCCGATCAGGCGGTGTCGATTGCGGAGCCGGACGCATCGCCGATTCCTTCTGCAGCTTCGGCGGTTGCGATTTGGCGGCGGCCGGTGCGGGAGGTTTGCCGGGTGCGGCACGCTGTATTTTCTGGATGCCGATCGGGCTGGGTGACGCATCCGGCGCGGCGTTCGGCGCGGCCGAGGCGGCGGCCCCGCCGTCACTGCGGCGCGCGATCCGCCGCGATGCGACGTTCATCGACGACGGCGCCCAACGCCCCATCAACGCGCTCAGTGAGCTGGCGCCGGGGCAAAACAGGTAGATCGCATCGGTGCTCATGTACCACTGCAAGGCGTGGCTGACGCCAGCCGCTTCCGGCACGCCGTGCACCGACAGCTTGGTCTCCAACGCTTCCATCAAACCCTGTTCGGCTTGGTCGTCGGACGATCCCAGGATCAAGAAGATCGGATAGTCCGATGGAGAGACGCCCTTTGCCTCGAGCGCCGCAATCCCGGCCTCCCAGGCACGGTCGATATCGGGAAATTCACCCTCGATCACCTGGTTCCAACGCCGCATGCCCCAGTACAGCACGACCGGAATCAGAATCACCAGCGCGAATTCGATCACGATGTGGGTCATCGAGACCGCGTGAATCAAGCGGACGCTTTGCGAACCGAACAGACGGAAGATCCAAACGGTGATCAACAGGATCACGAGCGCCAATGCCGTCACGGCGGCCGATTTTCCGGCCAGCGTCGTGGGCAAAAAACGACGATGCAGCGGAAGCTTTTTTTCGGGCGGCGGTTCGTTGGACATGGTCACTATCGTTAGCGGTTACCGTGACGTCTGTCATCAGGTTCGGAAGAAGGAAAGGGCGAGCAATCCGGCGAGAATGGTTGCCAACAGCCAAGGCCAAACGAGCCGGGCGCGCGTCCAGTGCGGAACCGCCGGGACCAGGTTCCGTTCGCATTCCTGTCCCGCAGTCGCGTCGTTCCAACGCTGTCGCGCCTGGCCGACGGCGTTTCCATATTCGGCCGCCCAGGACGGCAGATCGACCGCCAAACCATGTTTGTCGATCAGCATCCGATTCAATTTGGGGTCTCGATACAGACCGCGGAACCCCAGCATCACGCAGACATAAATCAGCTGCAACGCGTCATCGGAGCCGGCGTTGAGCGCCGTCGTCGCATTGACGTAGTACAAATCATTGCAGCGCCGGGTATTGAACAAACTCCATTCCAGCACGTTGTCACGCCACCAGTTTTGCCCCGACCAAATGTGGGCATCGACCAGCATCTCATCGATCCACGTCACCAAGGCGTACTTGGCCAGATCCCAGTCTTCGGTGTAGCCGGAAAGTCGACTGTCGGCCTGTTGCAGCAGCCCCTCTAACGTCCGTTTCTCTTCCGCCGGAGCGATCTCCACGCCTCCATCGATCCGCTCCATCAAAGAAAACGCGTGAATCAGGATCGGATCGACGGCGTCGGCAAATCTTGGCGTCATGACTTACGTGCGGATGGCGAAAAGGGCGAATCGAAGTCGGGCGCGATTGCCGTCGGGGGTCACGACATCCAAGTGTCGCGCACCGGTCAGTTCGTCATAGTTCCGCACCCGCATCGCAACCGACTGAGTGCGCCGAATCTCAGGCCAGGCCGGCGATTCGTACTCGTCTTGAGATACCTTGTAATACGTCCAGTACTGTCGCGAGGGCAGATCCGGAATCGTGGTCGAGACGATCTCGCGGCCCAGCCCGTTCTGGCGGACGTGAAAGAAATCTTCGACCTGATCGGCGCTGGCGAACACCCAATACCATTCCGGGGAACGCTCCAACAATTCGCGCAAGTTCGACTCGCTCGCACCACCGCGTTCGACGCCCAGGTACCATTCCCAATCGGGGTCGAACCATTCCGGGCCCAACCGAGCCTGCATCGTCGATCCGTAGCCCTCGAAGTTGGCCCGCAGGTATTCGTCGAACTGCGTGGCGTACAAAATGCCCAGGATCTTTTCGCGGATGTCGGCAAAGATGAATCCCAAGTTGTCGTGATCGTACGGCTCCACCTCGATGGCGCGTCGCTCGGGGCCGAAGATCGACAACCGACCCAAGATCCGGGCCAATTCCATGTAGGCGTCGAACGGGTGCACGCCCAAGGCCGGGCCCATCACGTCCAACGTGCTGTACGCTTCGTTCAAACGGTCCAGCATCGACACGCGACCCGAATCGGCCGGTTCCAGACTGTGGCGGCCGACACTCAACTGCCGGACCGGTTCGCTGAGCGTGTCCATGTTGCCGCTCAACACGTCGCGGATCCCCTGCACATAATGGCGCCGCAGGTAGGGCCAGGAATGGGTCGCCAGGATCGGCGGGATGTAGTTTTCATCGATCACCGGTTGGACCTCGCGCTCGCTGGCGCTGCGGACCCGCGCGATCGGCAGCACTTCGTAGCCGGCGGTGTCGCTGCCGACGATCAGCCGCAAATTCAGCCGGCGAAATTCGATCGGTTGGCCGCTGTCCTGGCCGTTCTCGTCCGGAACGTTGGATTGAATGCGGGTGAAACGCGCGAATCCGTTGGTGGAATCTCCGCTGACGTTCTCGCCGCCCAGGTTCAACTTGGGGACGCCGATGTAAATCATCAACGACGTCTCGGACTCGGTCGCCGATTGGGCGTCGAACGCCGCCTTCAAATCCACCTCCAGTTCCTGGCCGCTGTCCAATCGGATCAACGTGCCGTCACGCAAGCGGGCGTCAAGCTCTTCGACGCGAAAATGGCCGCTGGCCAAGGCGTCTTTGCTGTACTGAAACGCGTGCAGACCATAACCATAGGGATGATCCCAGCTTTCGGACGTGTGCGACAGCTCCAACCAGTGTCGATCGGCTGCCTGTAGATGGTGGGGCCGCACAAACAGCCCTTGATACCAGTGCACGCGTGGATTCTTCATACGTCGGTAACGCCTCTGTTATTCATCAAGTCGACCCATCTTGTGAGACTCCGGCCCATTATGCGCCATCCGCTGTTGGATCTCCTACAGCAGTCGTCGCAACGTCATTCCGCCAACAACACCTGCAAACCGGACCCGGCGTTCAACGTTTCTGCCGTGAAACTGCTGATCCTCCCTTCACGGACGTGATTGCGTGTTCCCGACCGGCCCGTCATCGGCATCCTCGTTGCCCAACATCCGTTCCCACAGCCCAATCGGGCAGGAAATCAAGCGGCCGTTCGGTAATAACCGACAAATCTTACCCAATTCTCATGACCGTAAAGTTCCGAACGTCCGATAAATCGACAGAGACCAACCAACATCGACCGTCCTGGCAGCGGGTTCGCACCACGTCGCCCGCCGGTCAGGCTGAGGTTTAGACCCACGATTCCTCCAGAGACACTCACCATTTCAGTGACGAATCCTCTGCACGTCCCGCTACGACTGCTGATCTGGCTGCTGCTCGGCTGCACCCTGGGGGCAGTCCACTCCGCGGATGCCCAGAACCCGTCACTCGCGGCCGGTCAGACCTCGACGCCGCTGTCGTCCGCCGAACCGTCTTCAACCCAGCGGTCGTCCACCGATCCCGGCGCCCCGTTTTCGTGGACCATCGACGAGCCGCAGCCGATCGTAGGGCTGTTGCTGCCCGAGCGGTTGTCGGTTCCCGTCACCGTGGGCACGATGCCGGCGACGCTCAACAGCACGCCGCATGCGCTCGGTCAATCGTCTTCGCGCGATCCCTCGGCGACGACGCGACCGCCGCACGTTCGGATTGCCTCGTCCGATCCGCTGGAAAACCTGCCGACGACCGACGGCCAACCCGCCGTCGTGCTGGCCCAATCGGACTCGGCGCTGCCGCCGCCCGATCACGGCCCAATGGCAGCCGATGCCCCTCAACGCTCACCAAGTACCGCAGGCGAAACGGTTTCACAGCGGATCGTCACGCCCGATGCGGCGCGGCCCAGGATCTTGTTTCAGCCAGCCGTTCCCAGTTGGGACCCTGCCGCGGGCACGATTTTGAAGCCGACTGTTCATCTGGCCGATGATCCCGCCGCTGAGATTCTGCCGACGCCCAACGCCATCGCGACGGAACTGATTCCGTCGACGCTGCCAGTCGAAGGCGACCGCGTTCCGATCGCCGAAAACTTCCAACCCGATCCTGTCTGGGTCCCTTCCGCGGCCAGTGATCGGTTCGAAACGTTTCGCAATCGACGGCGAAAACCCTTGGCAGCACTGTTTGAACGCACCGCCAGGGCGATGCGCAGCCAAGCCGGACGCGATGTCGGTGTGGGTGTCGAGCGGTTGCCGTTCGCCCTGTTCGAAATCGATGCCTCGCAACCGTCCAATAATTTTCGTCTGCGGTTTGAGTCGGCGCGCGACTGGGAATTCGCCGACCGCGTGGAATACTTCTGGTCGCGAATCGGCAAGAAGGGGCCTGAGTTTACCAACCCACTGACGTTCGAACCCTCGGTCGACTACCAGGACATTCGGCTGTCGTTCGAAGTCGGCGGCAGCAGGTTCTCCGCCACCACTGAACTGCCGTTGCGGTTCATCGATCCCACCATTCTGAGTAATACAGGTGGAATGGGGGATATGGCAATCACGACCAAAACGGTGCTCCTCGATGGCGATTCACTGCAGTTGACGCAGGTCTTGCGGAACCAGCTGGCGACGGGGTCGGCCAAACGTGGGCTCGGCAACGGACACGTCTCGATGGAGCCGGGGTTTGTCGCAAGTTATAAGTGGAGCGATCGCACGCTGATTCATAATGAACTGAAATTATGGTTTCCGATCGGCGGCGAACCGGGGTTTTCGGGTCCGGTATTAAGATACGGCATGGGTTTTGCAAACGTCCTCTATGACAGTGACACGTTTGCAATTCTTCCCACGTTTGAGCTGGTTGGTTGGTCCATTTTGACGGGACAGAAATCCGTCGGCTTGCCCAATCCTCAAAGCATCGACGGCGAAAATATCATTAATCTTTATCCCGGTTTGCGGATCGTTCGTGACAACGGACGACTGTTTGAACTGGGGATCAACGGCGGGGTCAGCGTGACCGAGCGACATTGGTATCGCAGCGTGTTGCGACTGGATCTGCGCTGGACGTTCTAACGCTCCGTCAACTTTTCAACCTGGAGTGCCACAGAATAGGGGTCAGGTTGCAAAACGGCGAAGTACCCTTGGGGCCGTTTTGCGTTCACAAATTGCATTCTCCTTGGGACGATCGTCCAGGTGCGACTCAAGCCGGTGGCACCTGTTCGCCGAAACTAGAGCTTCGCATGCTGTCGCTGCCATCGCGATAGAATCGTGTTGAGACGATTTTTTTCCCCACGTTACACATTGGCGACTGTAGGAATTGTATCTTGAGTGGTATCACCGGAGTTTTCCTTCCATCCAACCGAGATGGGGTAAATCGTGACTGCCAATCTTTCTGGTCAACGACCGCATCGTTATCGATGTCCTACGGTTCCCAAGTCCGACGCTCGACGTATCAAGCGTTTGAGACACTCTAGCGGCGTGGCGGCGTCGTTTCGCACCGACCTCGGTGCCATCGTACCTTCATCCAAGTCGCTCTCCGGGAAGTTGTAAGCCAGATGGATCTAACGGATCTCGAAACACTACTTGCGCCGATCTCCGACGACGAACCCTGTGGTCCGGACTTGGAATACGATGCCGAGTTCGGCGAGATGGAGCGAGCGGCGCAGAGCACGGCCGAACAACAGTACGGCGATACCGTCGTCGCGGCCGAGCCGCCGGACTGGAAGGACGTCAAGAAACGGGCCGAAGCCCTGTTGTCCCGCACCAAGGACATGCGAGTCGTCGCCATGTTGGCGCGTGCGACGCTCAACCAAGACGGCGTGATCGGTTTCTCTCACGCATTGCATCTGCTACGCAGCTATCTCGAAACGTTTTGGGAGACCGTGCATCCCGAGTTGGACCGCGAAGACAATGACGATCCGACCTACCGCACGAACACATTGATCACGTTCTGTGACGAACAGGGGATCATGAAAGATTTGCGCGACGCCCCATTGGTCGCATCGCGCACGGTCGGACGTTTTTCGCTCCGCGACGTCGAGCATGCCCGCGAGGCTGCCGAGAATCCCAGCACCGACGAAGAATCCGGTTCCAGCGGTCCCACGCTCGGCGTGATCGACGCGGCGTTCAGTGATGTGAGCGTGGAATCAATTCAGGCGACCGAAGAAGCACTGCGTCTTGCGGCCGAACACCTCGATGCGATCGAAAAGTTTGTCACCCAGCAGGTCGGTGTCAATTTTGCCGTCAGCCTCGCTCCGCCGCGCATGCTGCTTGAGGAGATGGACAAGTTTGTCGTTTCGCAACTCGAGCGACGCGGTGTCTTTGCCAGCGAACCCGAATCCGAAACCGAAAGCGAGAGCAAATGGGGCTGGGATGACAGTGCTGAAACGCCTGGCTCAGGCGAGCAAGTCGCGGATTCCGCGTCGGTCGCGGCACCGGGGTATCGCGTCAACGGCAAGATCGCGTCCCGAAAAGATGCGATCAAAGCGTTGGATGATGTTTGCGATTTCTATGAAGAAAACGAACCGTCCAGCCCGCTTCCCCTGCTGATTCGACGCGCCCAACGTCTCGCATCGAAAAGTTTTCTGGACATTCTGCGTGATTTGGCCCCCGATGCCGTCTCGCAGGCCGAAGCGCTCGGCGGAAGCAAATCGGATCTTTCACATTCCAGCAGCGAGCCGGTCAGCGATTCAGGCGAAGCGACCCAAGACGATTCATCAAGTTGGTGACCCCACAATTTCAATAGCGGCGGCACGTGACCGCCCGAATTTTTACGCAGGAGTAACAGATGGCTAAAGCTAGCGCTCAGAAATTTATCGCGAGGAATCGAGCTCCTCGTGTGCAGATCGAATACGACGTGGAAGTCTACGGTGCCGAAAAGAAGGTTCAGCTTCCCTTCGTGATGGGCGTGCTGGCTGACCTGTCGGGCAAGCCGGAAGAACCGCTCGCGCCGGTCGCGGACCGAAAGGCGCTTGAGATCGACGTGGATAACTTCGATGAACGAATGAAATCCATGAAGCCTCGCGTCGCGTTCCAGGTGCCCAATACGTTGACCGGCGAAGGCAACATGGCCGTCGACTTGACGTTCGAGAGCATGGATGATTTTTCGCCCGCGGCAATCGCCCGCAAAGTCGATTCGCTCAGCAAGCTGCTGCAAGCCCGTGAGCAACTCTCCAATCTGCTGACCTACATGGACGGCAAAGACGGCGCCGAAGCCTTGCTCGCCAAAGCCCTGAAAGACCCCGCACTGCTGCAATCCCTTTCCGCCGCTCCGAAAGCGGACGGCGACGCAGAAACACCCGCAAACGAGGAGTAATCCATAATGAGTACTGACGAAGCCGCATCCGCAGGACAGGCCGAGGGCGCAACCCTCGAAGCGAGTGAGTTCTCTTCGCTGTTGCAGAAGGAATTCCGCCCCAAGTCCGACCAAGCCAAAGAGGCGGTCGAAACCGCCGTCAAAACGCTGGCCGAACACGCGCTCTCGCAAACCGCACTCATCTCCGATGACGTGCTGGCATCGGTCGAAGCGATCATCGCCCAGATCGACTCCAAACTCAGCGAACAAATCAATCTGATCCTCCACAACGCGGACTTCCAAAAGCTGGAAGGTGCGTGGCGCGGATTGCATCACTTGGTCAACAACACCGAGACCGACGAGATGCTCAAGATTCGAGTGATGAACATCTCGAAGAAAGAGCTGCACAAAACGGTCAAGAAGTTCAAAGGCACCGCCTGGGACCAAAGTCCGATCTTCAAGAAGATGTACGAAGAGGAATATGGTCAATTCGGCGGCGAGCCCTACGGCTGCCTCGTCGGTGACTACCACTTCGACCACAGCCCGCCGGACGTCGAATTGCTCGGCGAAATGGCTCAAATCTCCGCCGCCTGTCACTCGCCCTTCATCGCCGGTGTCGCACCGGCAGTGTTGCAGATGGACAGTTGGCAAGAGCTGACCAATCCGCGCGACTTGACCAAGATCTTCCAGACCCCCGAGTACGCCGCCTGGCGTTCGCTACGGGAGTCGGATGATTCCAAGTACATCGGGTTGGCAATGCCACGCTTCCTGTCGCGATTGCCCTACGGTGCGGCATCGGATCCCGTCGACGAATTTGCGTTCGAAGAGGACACCGATGCGGCGAACAGCGAAAACTATTGCTGGTCCAACGCCGCTTACGCCATGGCGACCAACATCACCCGTTCGTTCAAGATGTACGGTTGGTGCTCGCGAATTCGTGGGATCGAATCCGGCGGTGCCGTCGAAGGCTTGCCCTGTCACACGTTCCCGACCGATGACGGTGGCGTCGACATGAAGTGTCCGACCGAAATCGCCATCAGTGATCGTCGTGAAGCGGAACTCGCCAAAAATGGCTTCATGCCATTGATCCACAAAAAGAACTCCGACTTTGCCGCCTTCATCGGCGCCCAGTCGTTGCACCAGCCGGCCGAGTACGATGATCCCGATGCGACCGCCAACGCCAACCTGGGTGCACGGCTGCCTTACCTGTTCGCCACCTGCCGGTTCGCGCACTACTTGAAGTGCATCGTGCGTGACAAGATCGGCAGCTTTAAAGAACGCAAGGACATGCAGCGATGGTTGCAAGATTGGATCAACCAATATGTCGACGGTAACCCTGGGACTTCCAGCGAAGACACCAAGGCACGCAAGCCACTGGCCGCCGCCGAAGTGGTGATTGAAGAGGTCGAAGGGAATCCTGGATACTACACCTCCAAATTCTTCTTGCGTCCGCACTATCAATTGGAGGGACTCTCGGTATCTCTGCGTCTCGTCTCGAAACTTCCTTCGGCCAAGGGTGGCTGATCGATAGCTCCGTGGCGTGTAGACTTTCGCACGTCGCGAAGCGGTAACCTTCGCGACGTTTTATTCACTGACTGGCACTTGACTGCAAAAGGAAATCACGATGGCTGTAGACATGTTTCTGGACATCAAGGGAGAGATTCAAGGAGAATCTCAAGACAAAACTCACAAGGACGAGATTGATGTTCTCGCCTGGAGTTGGGGGATGTCGCAATCCGGCTCTTTCCACGCCGGTGGCGGTGGCGGTTCCGGAAAGGCGAACTTCCAAGACATCAGTGTCACCAAATGGATCGACTCCTCCTCGCCGATTCTGATGGTGTACTGTGCAAATGGTGATCACTTCACCAACGCCAAGTTGACCGTCCGAAAGGCCGGTAAGAACCCGCTGGAATACCTGGTCATTCAGATGAAGGATGTTCTGGTGACCTCGGTCAGCACTGGTGGGTCGGGTGGAGAAGACCGATTGACCGAAAACGTGTCGCTCAACTTCCGTGAAGTGAAGGTCGAGTACAAAGCTCAAAAGGCTGACGGAACGGCAGACTCTGCAAAAGTGTTCACCTGGAACATCGCCGAAAACGCCGCATCGTGATCTTGCGATTGCGATCGATTGATCTGAGGGGACGAGCCTGTCGGTGACACGCTCGTCCGCTGGGTCGGTCGTCCGGCCATGATGTCCTTTGCCGATGTGCGGTCTCCCATCGCGCATCGGGAGCAGGGCTTCTGACATTGCTAGCGCCGAGACCCTCGGTGCTGTTCCCCATTCACTCGATCGCTGTCGTCATTGGACCGATTGACGTTGGCGTCTCTCTTATCGGATCGCTGCAAATGCTCGCCGAAGAATACCTCCGTGATGGAAAATTGGATGAAGCCTTTGCGGAACTCAAAAAGGTCGTCCAGCAAGATCCGGCCAATGAAAAGTATCGGGTGTTTCTGTTCCAAATGCTGACGGTGCTCGGCAAGTGGGACAGCGCGCTGAGCCAACTCGAAATCGCCGGCGATCTGGACGCCGGGAATCTGGCGATGGTGCAAGCCTATCGCGAAGCCATCAAGTGCGAAACCATTCGGGCCCGCGTCTTCGCCGGCGAGACCTCGCCGATGATTTTTGGCGAACCCGATCGCTGGCTGGCCTTGATGATCGAGGCGCTCAAGCTGGCCGCCAACGGCCAACACGCCAAAGCCGAATCGCTGCGGTCGGAGGCGTTCGAGTCCGCTCCCACCACCGCCGGGACCCTCGAATTGACCGGTGATCATCGGCACGAATTCGATTGGATTGCCGACGCCGATCC
>NZ_JBFHKV010000154.1:0-11124 GCF_041595215.1 Stieleria sp.
ACGATTGAGTTTCGTGGTGCCGATGTGATGCTGGCGGTGGAAGAGACCGTCGGTTATGCAGGCCTGATACGGGCCATCGTGATGCAAGCGATGCAAGACATCCATTCGAATCGAATCAACCGACCGAAACGAAGGAGTTTGCTGTCGTACGCGATGTGGCATGCCGCGCGTTATGGCATCAGCAAGGACCTGGTGGATCCACTAACCTGCGAAAAACTCGCCGCCAAGGAAGCCGTGAATCGGTTACTCGACGAGGTGCGTCCGTCTTTGGAAAGGGCCGGCGACGAGCAGTGCGTCAATGGTTACGTCCAGCGGCTCTTTGATGTGGGAATCGGAGCAGACCGACAGCGAGCAGCAGTCGGTCCGGATGGCGACGTGGCACAGGCGGTCCATTACGCAATCAGCGAAACGGGACGCAGTGCGGTGGTCAACGAATGCTGAACGGCTGAAAGCTCGGCCTACAGTTCGGATGCAAACATTCGGACGGCGGTCGCCATTGCCGACTGAAGCCTGGTCCGTTCCTTCGATTTGGATTCACATTTGTTCGCCAGTTGCTCAAACCAATCGCTCACCACCGCGATGGTCTCTTTGTCGTGAATCGCGATCGACAACTCGTAGTTCAAGTAGAACGAACGAATGTCGAAATTGGCCGAGCCGACCAAGGCGACCAGGTCGTCGACGATTCCGATTTTGGCGTGCACCATCCGGTCCATGTGTCGGTGGATCTTGCAGCCCTTTTCGACCAGATCCTCGAAGTAGTCTTCGCGGGCATAGTCGACCGGTCTCAGATCACTGACCTGTGGGATCAGGATTTGAACGTCGATTCCCCGCCGGCACGCCATCTCCAGCGATTGCATCGCGTGGGGTGGCGGCACGAAATAGGGCGTGCAAATCCAAATGCGATGTTTGGCTTGATTGATGGCGCACTGCCAAAAGTCGGCAAGGATTTCCTCGGGACCGTCTGGACCGATCGGCATGACCGTGATTCGTGAACCGCTCTTCGAATCCGCCCTGTCGTTCTCGGTCAATTCACTCGGCGGCAAGTCTTCGTCCGTCTCAAAATTCCAATCGCTGCAGAAGACAGACTGCAATTGAGTCGCCGCGGGGCCTTCGATGAACAGACTCATGTCGACCCACGCGTCTTCATCAGGCGGATCGGCGAGTTCGTCTTCGACGATGTTTGCCCCTCCCAAAATGGCCCGTTCACCGTCGACCACGGCCAGCTTTCGGTGGTTGCGAAAGTTTAAATAGGCGAGCCGCGAAAGTTGGGACATGCGTTTGAATCGATGGACGCGTCCACCGGCGTCCTCCACACGCTGCAGCAGCTCCTCGGATAGGAAAAACGACCCAAAGCCGTCGACCAGCAACCGGACCTGAACTCCACGACGGGCTTTGTCGCACAACAGATCGACGAGCTTGATGCTGCTATCCTTCTCATCCATGATAAAGGTCATGACATAGATGGCTTTCTCCGCACTGGCAACCAGTTCGATAAAGGCCTCGCGAACCTCTGGCGGATCACTGAGCAATCGAACTTGGTTGCCCCATGTCGGTGGACACAGGTCTCTCGCGACCAACAGCCGCTCGACCGCATCGCGTGGCTCTTCGGTGGCACCTGGAAAATTCGGAATCTCCACCAACTTGCGGGTCACGTGCTCTTCAGAAATCTTCCGCCCACCGAGCCAGAGAAAAAGCAGCAGACCGATGGGCGGAGACAGCAGAATGAGCCCCAGCCAACCGATTCGACCAACGTTGTGCCGTTCCTCATTACGGATCATCGTCATTGCCAGGATCGTCAGGAAGGCTCCGACGACCGAACTGATGTAAGCGACGATCCAAATCATGACGAAGTCCTTGGCGGTCCGTGTCCGGCTGAAACAGGAAGAGAAAAACTGAGCAATTGTTCGTCGGTTTGTGTAGTGGACGCCGCGTGCATGCGGCAGCACCAGTCTACGCGACGCCTGATGCTGACGCATTGACGTTTATCAACGACTCAGTCCATCGTCTGAAATGGACAGTTCGATGGAGTCCTTGACTTCGATTTTCGAATCCGATCCGGTCAAGCTTAACGTTGCCGGGAAACAGCGTTTCATGGTGATGATGGAGCGTGACGGAAGTTCGACTTCGTCTTCGCTGTCGTTGGAGGTGACGACGAGCGTTTGATTTTGTTTGGTCGTGTTAGTCACTTTGACTTGGATTGCAGCTGATTTCGGCCGTCCGAACAATTGGACGGCGTAATACGTCACGCCATCAGTGGTCGCGACCGAAACGCCGGTTTCGGTGACGAAGTCGGCCAAAATGTTTTCCCGGTGTGGCGGCGAGTCGATCCAGCCTTGCACGAAGACTTCGGTCAGCGACTCTGCCGTGACCTCACCGGTGTTCGTGCGATAGGCGATATTTTCACGCACCACGCAATACTGATAACCGGCGTCTTTGGCACGCTCGGCCGGTGTGCGGCCGTCGGCATGGTGACCATACTTTCCCGATTCTGCCATGAAGGTTGCGAATTTGGATGCCGTTGCGACCAAATCATCGTTCGAACGGACCGGCGACAGGTCATGTTTTTCCCGATAGTCGTTGGTCTGATCCACGATCGCCTGCTGCACTGCTTCAACCATCTTGCTCTCGGGATCGTCAGCGTGGATCACCGTGCTCACGGCGACCAACAGGAGGAGGGCTGCAGATTCTCGCATTTTAGAATTCCAATGGTGGTTGGGGACGGGACAACGGTTTAACGACTTTCGAACAGTCGTTCTGCTCCGATGACGGAGCTGAACATTGCGGGTTCTATTTTTGGGTCGTCGGCGGAGTGCAAGACGGACACGTCACCCGTGGTCTCAAACACCACCGCCTTGACCTGATCGAAACTCATCGCATTGGCTTCGCGGAGCTTTGCGTAGAGATCACTCTCGGTCATGTTGGCTTGGCGAAGATTGTCGTGCAGGATTTCTGAGCCTGCCATCAGCAACAACGGCTGATTGTCGATGGTGTTGCCAACCCGGCCTGAGCGCACCCTCAATGCCGCCAGGAACCACTGGGCCCCAAACAAACAGAGGATTGCAAACATTCCCATCAGGAGTGTCGGCGACGGTCCGGAAACGGTCGACCCGAACATCGATCCGACGGCAATGGTCATTGCAAAATCGGCAGCCGACATCTTTGAAAAACTGCGCAGACCCACGATTCGTGTGTAGACCAAAATGCTGGCGTACACCACCATCGCTGACAGGGCAATCATCGCCAGGTCTTCCGCAGTGGCGGAAATCCATTTTTCAAACATCGGATCACCCTACGTTGAACTTGCGGAACCAGCCCAACAACATCGAGTGGACCGCGTAGCACATCAGTCCAAACCCGGTGATGCCGAGGAGGACCTTTCCGTAGGCTTGTGAGGCGATCGCAGCCAAGGCGTCACTCATGCCGGCGATCTCACCATCGGACGTCCCCTGGACTGCCGAGATGGTGATGAAGGTGCCGATGATTGCGAATGCGATGCCACGCGTACTGAGCCCCATTCGGCCAACGTGCAGTGCAATCGTGCGAGTCGTTTCGCTCATCGCGCCCAAATCATACTTCGTCATGAACTTGGCCTGATACGCCTTGTAAACCAAATAGAACGCGACCCCGATGGTGATGACGCCCGCAATCGCCAGCACGATTCGTCCCCAAGTCGAATCCAACAACCAACTGCCAGGCCCACCCTGGGAGTTCCCCGAACTCGACGTCAGCCCCAATGCCATCGATCCGGCATATCCGCCGAGTGCAAGGTATGTCAGTCCGCTAATCACATAACCGATGCGTTTGAAAATGCCCTTCAACTCTCGCCCCTCGCCTTCGGTGTCTTTCGCCGCTTGCACCCATCGCCATGCGGTGTAACCGAGCAACCCGATCGCAACCAAACCAAGCAACAATCGGCCAAAGGGTTGTTGCCCGATCTCTTGAATCGCTTCTCGCGATCCCGAGATTTCCCCCCCCGCCCCGATCGCCAACTTGAAGGCCAGGAAGCCGATGATGAAGTAGACGACACCCTTGGCGACATATCCCGAACGCCCCAGTGTTTCGATCCACGACGGGACCTCCGGCATCGAACGGGTCTCAAATCCGTGCCACGAGGGACGGTTGGATGCACGGGACGTCGAAGCTTGATGGGTGGACATGAGACGAATTCCAATGGGAACGGAGGACGGTGGATCTGGACAGTGGACGTGGACGGTCGACGTGGACGGTCGACGTGGATGGTGGCAAGAGCAACCCCAAGCCCTGTCGCTGCCTGGGGGCAAACAGCGTGCCAAGGGATGTACCCCGATTCACCGGGTCGTTTATTTGGCACAGTGTTTGCTTCATCTGCCGCTGAGCCGGCGTCAGTCGATGTCCGACTGCACGGCAAGAGAACGAAACCAACGAGGAAACCAAAATGAAGTATGCACTGAGCCTGTTGATGCTGACCGCTGGAATGACCATGGTTGGATGCAATGACAGCGTGTACGACGAACAAGCAGACGCCGTCCGCGAAAGCTCTCAGGAATACGCTGAAAGCGTTCGCGAACAAGCCGACAATCAGGCCGAACAGGTCGAAGACCGCTATGAAGCTGCCAAGCCGGCGTTAGAAGAAGCGGCCGATGAGAAAGCGGATGCGATCGAAGAACGCGGCGAAGAGAAAGCCGACGCAATCGAAGAAGCCGGCGAACAACGCGCTGACCAACTGGAAGAGATGGACGATGAGGAAGTCGTCGAAGAAGTCGAGTGATCCGTCGCCGGGATAAACACGCCCACGCGTCGACAGCTTCTTTTCCCCGTCGCTTTCTAGGAGAATTTACGGTCTGTTGAACCAGCCGACCTTGCCAATGCAACGCGATCAGGTCAGGTGCGACGTGTAAGCGGGGGGCACCGCGCGGCCCCTCGCTAACGCGTGCGGGCTTCAATCGACAGGCCATTTCGACACCGGCAGTGGTCACCCCACTGCCGGTTTTTTTGTCGGGAGCTTTCACCTCACGTGAAACGCACCGCCCGTCACGTCACTGCCTCGGTCAACCGAGTTGTCCCGAACCGGTCCGTTGTCCGCCGGTTTACGATCCTCGCCGCCAGCCATCATTGGCCGGCAATTGACCATCTGGTCGCTGATCGTCCAACACCAACTCGGACGCGTACGCCAAGACGTCCACAGCGATTTCGGCAACGATCACCCGTCCTTTCGCGAGCCAGGCCGCCGCGAACGACCACACCGCGATCGATTCCATCCACAGCAGAAAATTAAAATCGTTGAACCACTGCTTCCATCGGCCGCCGAGTAGAAACAAATACGCGGCCATGGCGACCATGCAGAGCAAGATGACCAATCCACTGGCTCGGTAGATCCAACTCCGCTCACGCAGGTGTGGCTCTTGTTCAAGTCTCGCGTCACGCGGGAAGTGGTACAGCGAGTAACACGCCAGCGTCAGAAAGAACACGCCACCGCTGACGGTATGCAAATAGCCGCTCAGCGATTTTTGCACAAGCGGATCGCTGGCATAGTCCAGCGGGAACAAGGCGATTCCCAACGCTGAAACGCCGCCGACATTCGCCGACCAGTTTTCCACCCAATCGTAGCCGCGATAGCAGAATAAAAACACGCCGATCGCACACAAGGTCCCGACGAACACATCGCGCATCGGCGTGTGGTAATAGCTGCTCATGTTGTCCTGAATCGGGACGCCGGCGAGCCAACCGCCGCCGACAAGCATCACAGGGAGCGCCAGCCCGCTCAACCCCACTGCACGCCGGATCGTCAGATACGAAGCAACCAACGTGCTCGTACTCGCGGGCGCATCATGAATCACTTGAGTGCCTGGATAAGGTGATGATCGATCAGATCCGTCAATTTTAGAGCATGTCGCGTGCCATTGACAATTGCGGCTTCACAATCACGTCTTCGGTCACCGCAGCGGCATTCCCGATGTCATTTGCCGGTCCGCACCGTAGGCGCCCGCGACTCCACCAAGGCATTCGGCATCGCGTTTGCAACTGAGCATAAGATCAATACCGCTAAGTTAACATCAATGCGGTGCCTCTCGCGCTGGCGCGAACCGGCTGATATCAAACGAATATCAGCCGTTTGGCGCGAGCCTACGGGCCCTCACCTTAGGAAACGACGCTTAACTTAGCGGTATTGAGCTCAAGTTAGCAGAACGTTTCCTCCCTTCCAAAGCGAGATGGCGATGTCCACGATCACCAATGAATTCACACCAACGCGTCTGAAAACGGGCGATTTGAAAGAACTGGCCAATACAAGTGCGAATCCTTGTGTCTCGATCCTGATGCCGACCTATCGACGTGGCCCCGAGACCCAACAGAACGCGATTCTTTTTAAGAATCTACTCGGTGACGCGAAACGGCAACTCGAGGCGGCCGGCCATGACTGTTCGATCGTTGACCCCCTTGAATCGCTTTCCGCCAAGTACGATTTCTGGCAACATCAAAGCGAAGGACTGGCCATCTTTGTGACGCCCGAAAAAACACGTCTTGTCCGCGTCAACCGATCCTTGCCAGAACGTGTCTTCGTGGGGGAGACGCTTTGGCTGCTACCGTTGGTAAAGCAGTGGAATACGGGCGACACCCAGTTTGTTCTCTCGTTGACCTGGGACAGTGCCAGCCTGTTCCGATTCGATGGCGAATCGCTCGAACTGATTGAGACCGACGTGCTTCCAGCGACCTTTCACGATCTCGTCGTGCCGCGTGATCCTGAAGAGAGTTTGCAGAACACGAGCCACCGCAGCCACGGAGGCGCCGGGGCGACGTCGACGGCGATCTATCACGGCCATGGAGAAGGCGAAGATAAAATTGAGGCGGATCGAGACCAGTACCTTTCGCTGGTCGGCGATCAGGTCGCTGCGGCGATCTACAACACCGGCATTCCGTTGGTGTTGGTCGCGACAACCGAAGTGGCAGGCCATTTCGAAGCAACGACCGACGTGAGCGTCGACGCCAGGATCGAAGGCAGCCCCTCTCAATGGAGTGACCAGGAACTGCGGGAACGAGTCCTCCAAGCGGTTTCCGACCAACCGAGTGGTGGCAGCGAAGAGGATCTGGACCAGTTCGCCACCGCCATCGCGCAGTCACAAGGATCCAGCAAGCTCTCAGAAATCGTCGCCGCCGCGGCGAACGGACGCGTCGATTCGTTGTTGATCTCCGCGGACGAAACGGATACCGACGCGACGCAACGGAACACGGCTGTCGTCGAGACCCTGCGTCAGGGAGGACGCGTTTACCGCTGCGAGCCGGATCAGATGCCGGAAAACGCAGCGGTCATGGCCATCTTCCGCTACTAAGCGACGAGCAGTCAATGACTGGTCGATCACCAACCAAACCGGGCGGTGATTGACCGCAATGGCGGTCGCCGGAATCCTGGCTGAACAGCGTGGAGTAAATTTACAGCGTCGAATAAATCACTAATCCGATGCCGTACACCAGCAAGACGGCAAACGAGTCGGTGCCCATCCCCAGAATCGTACGGTCACGCCGCTCCAGAATCCCCCACAGGTACAGGCTGGTGACGATAATCCCCAGCGCGGCGAGGAAGCCGGACGACGGGGCCATGGCGTCAAAAATCACACCGTCGCGATAGGTCAGGTCGGCCGGCAAGAAGAGCGCGATTTCAATTGAATTGGTCCCCAGAATGTTCGCCGCTGCCATACTGTAGGCTCCGAACCGAACCGCCGAATACGTCGTGCTGACCTCCGGCAAACTGGTTGCCAACGCGACCAACGTCGCTCCGACGAGACTCTGCCCGATCCCGGTTTGTTCGGCAATCGCTTCGCCGGTTTTCGCCACGAAGAATCCTCCGATCAGGACGGCAAGTGAGGCGATCGCGAAGAAACCGACCAACGCCCTGGTCGAGGTCTCTGCGTATTCGGATTGGTAAGCATCCTTGAGATCACGCGCCGATTCGGGCGGCTGGGCCAAGTCACCACTCGGTTTCCAACGTGGGTCGCCTTCGTAACGATAGATCACCCACACGGAAAAGACATAGAAACCGAAGATCACCAGCGGCCACAGGCCGACGTGAGCGATGGCCCCCAATTCGCCGCTGCTGAGCGCCGCGGCCGCAAGCGCGATCAGTGCGATCAACATCACCCCAACCATCAGCAACGAGGAGCGAGGTGAGAACAACGTCAGTGCTCGGCCTCGTAGCACCACCGCGTCGATGATCCCCAGCACCGCAATCTGCATGGCGACTCCGCCAAGCAGGTTCGCTCCGGCCAGCTGCGCCGCACCTGAGTACGCGGCTGTACAGGTCGTTGCCACTTCCGGCAGGCTCGTCGCCCCACCGAGCAACAGAGCACCGGCGAGTGCTTCACCGATCCCTGTTCGATCGGCGAATAAGTCGACGTAACGGCTAAGTTTTGTGCCTGCCAGCCAAACCAGGATCGCCCCGGCCACGAAGATTGCGGCGTTGGCCAGCAACGGAAGTTCCAAGAAAGAAATCATGCTCGATCGCCGGTGCAACGAACATGCCAGTCGGGTCGTATCGAGCGTTCACGCGACCAGTACCTGTGTGATGCACCTGGGTGACAAGAACACCAGTTCATCCGACATTGTCCCGCCAAGGGCACGCCGCGTCGCGATCCATTGGCATATCGATTGCTCTCCTTCCCGGATGCAGAAACCATTCCGGGGCAGTGGAACGGGCCCCAACAGCAATTCGATTGAGCGACTGTTGGCGATCCTTGGACACTGCACCTGACACTGCATTCCCAATCGAACTGGCTGGTCAAAATTTGATCGGCTTGGTCGCTGGGCATGACCGCTGAAGTGCCGGTGACGTTGAAAAATGATTCATCAATCCAGCGCAACACTCGGTCAGTGCTTACCAATGAACTTCACACAGAAAAACGAAACATGAGCAATACAAATCCGCAGATCGAAAAACAACTCGACAAGCTTGCCTCGATCTGTTGCACGCGGCTGGAGCACTCTTCGACGGATCCGACATTGGATGATTCGTCAATCGATGAACTACTGAAGTCGCTGTTGATGAGTGGCTATGCTCGCCATGCCGACCGGTCGTTACAAGTTGACATCGAGAATCGCGTCAAAGACATGTGCCGTGAACCAGCGATGCATCGGGGCGGCGGGTTGTCAGGACTGACCGAGCAATTGCAAAACAAGTTCAACCAACTGAAAAGCTGGGAATCGCGTCAACCCGACGACAAGAGCAAGGCCAAAGCGGCCAACATCAGCTCAGCGACGGACGCGTGAGCCACTCGTTGCCCCCAAAGGGACTCGCCACGCTCCCACAACAGCTTTGTTGGATCGACACGATGGAGTGATCCTAGAAAACTTCCTAAAGAGAGCTGCCAGATATGCCACGCAACCTTTCGTTCTGGCTATTGATCGCATCGGTCGCTCTCTTCGGGTTGCTGTTCTTTCACGTCATCAAGCCGTTTATCGTGGCGATCTTCGTCGCCTTGGTATTGACGGTGTTGTTTGCACCGTTGCACCGCTGGTTGACCGAGCGGTTCGCCGGTCACGCGCGAATCGCGGCCGGCGCGACGACGTTGCTGGTGGTCACCGCAGTGTTGCTGCCCATCGGCGTCACCTTTCTGATGGCCGGTACCCAGGTCATGCAGATCGGAGCCGACGTCGCCGGGAGATTCGAGGCCACCTCTTCCAACGGAATCGAGGAGACAGTGGAAATCATCGAGGCGACACAGATCGGCGATGCGATCGAACAACTCAACGCGAGTTTGCCAGAACAGCAGCGGCAACACTTAAGGCGAGCGGTCTTGCGGATCACCGACGGTGTGACGGTGGAATTGTACGATAAGACGCGTGGATTGCTCTCGGACTTCTTCACGTTCGCCGTCAGCCTGGCGATCATGATGCTCGCGCTTTACTATTTCCTCGCCGACCGCGAAGTGTTCTTGCATGAACTGCATCGCATGATGCCGTTGAAAAACCAGGAAGAACAACGATTGACTGAGCGTTTTCAGTCGGTCTGTCGCGGCGTCGTGTTAGGAACCGTGGTGGCCGGCGTCGTGCAAGCGGCATTATCCGGCGTTGCCTTCGCAGTCTTGGGGATCCCGAACGTCTGGTTGCTGATCGTGCTGACGATGTTCTCTTCGTTCATCCCTTTGCTGGGATCCGCCGCCGTCTGGGGTAGTGTCGCGGCGTGGCTGCTGTTTAATGGGCATTATGCATCCGGAATCGGGCTGGCGGTTTATGGCGCGGTGGTTGTCGCGTCATCGGACAACCTGGTTCGTGCCTATGTGATCGGCAATCAAGCAAAGCTACATCCCTTGGTTGCGTTGGTGACCGTGCTGGGGGCGCTTAAGTTGATGGGGTTGTGGGGCATCTTCGTCGGCCCAATGGTTGCCGCGTTCTTTTATGCCCTGCTGAACATTACCCGTGATCGTGTTGCCAACCAAAGACAGCTGGCTGCATGACCGCGGCTTGCAAGTGCGGAGTCATCGCGGTCGTCCGCAGTGACTTGGCGTTCGCAGTGACTTGGCGTTCGCAGTGACTTGGCGTTCGCAGTGTTTTGGCATTCGCAGTGGCATGGTGTTTGCAGAGTCGAATAGGCGTACGTCTTCTTTCCAAGCGGAGTGATTCATGTCTGTACCACGTCCTGCCGTCATCGTCACGGGAAGCTCGGGTCTGCTGGGGCAACCGGTTTGCCGCGCGTTGGCCGATCGCGGTTATGAAGTGTTCGGATTCGATCGAGTCGGATTGCCTGAGCCGCCGAAAAGCCACGCCAACGTCTATGACATCGAGTGCGACTTGACCAGCTACGAGAATGTGCGAGGCGCGGTCGCGGACGTTCGACGACGCACCGATGGCAAACTCGCCAGCGTCGTTCACCTGGCGGCGTACTACGATTTTTCCGGAGAAGACAGCGAAGCGTACGACGAAGTCACGGTCAACGGAACCGATCGGTTGCTCAACGCGCTGGACGAGTTCGAACTGCAACAATTCATTTTCAGCAGCACGATGCTGGTGCACGAACCGTGTGAGCCGGGCCAACACATCGCTGAAAATGACCCGCTGTTAGCGAAGTGGCCCTATCCCGAAAGCAAAATCCGAACCGAACGGCTGATTCGTGAGGGTCACCCCGGCGTGCGATCCGTGTTTCTGCGGATCGCCGGCGTC
>NZ_JBFHKV010000155.1:0-11086 GCF_041595215.1 Stieleria sp.
CCACTACGATTGGGCTGAGGCGGAATCTTAGTGCGCTTCCAACCAGTTCGATCCGGTTCCCATTTCGACGACGATCGGGACCGTCATCGGCAGCGCGGTTTTCATGGCGTTCTCGATGACCGGCAGCACGTCGTCCTGTTCGGCTTTCCATAAGTCAAACACCAATTCGTCATGCACCGTCAGCAGCATCTTGGTCTGGAAGCCGCCTTCACGCAGCGCCCGGTGCACTTTGACCATTGCCAGTTTCAGCATGTCGGCCGCGGTGCCTTGAATGGGGCTGTTCATCGCCAAGCGTTCGGCTGCCGAGGCGCTGCCGCGTGACTTGCTGGTGATGTCTCGGACGTAGCGGCGGCGTCCGGTCTTCGTCACCACATAGCCGTGTTCTTTGGCAAACGCGATCGTCTCGTCGATGTAGCGTTGGACACCCGGGTATTTCTCGAAGTAGTTCTTGATCAATTCGCTCGCTTCGGCGCGGGGGATGTTCAACCGTTGCTGCAACCCGAACGCGCTGATGCCATAGATGATGCCGAAGTTGACGGTTTTGGCTTTGGCACGCATCTCCCGCGTCACTTCATCCGGTTCAACTTTATAAACCTTGGATGCCGTCACGGTGTGAATGTCTTCACCGCCCACGAACGCGGCGATCATCGATTCGTCGCCGCTCAGTTCCGCCATGATCCTCAGTTCAATTTGTGAGTAGTCGGCCGACAGGATCAGATGGTCTTCGTCGCGGGGGACGAAGGCGGCACGGATTTCGCGTCCGCGTTCCTTTCGCACTGGGATCGTCTGCAGGTTCGGATCATTGGACTGCATGCGTCCGGTTGCCGTCCATGTTTGGCTGTAGTGCGTGTGCAGTCGCCCGGTTTCGGGGTTGACCGCCGCGGGTAGTTGGTCCACGTACGTCGATTTCAGTTTGCGAGCGTTACGATAGTCCAGCACATCGCGGACGATCTCGTGTTTTCCCGACAGCCGTTCCAACTCGGCTTCACGGGTGGAATATTGCCCGGTCGCGGTCTTCTTCGGATTGTCTTCCAGTTGCAGTTCTTCGAACAAGACGACGCCCAATTGTTTGGGGGAGTCGACATTGAATTCGTGGCCGACGGCAGAAAAAATCCTCGCCTGCAAGTCATCGATTTCGGCTTGCAAGACGTCGGAGTATTTCGCCAGGGAGTCCGTGTCCAACGTGATGCCGTTGTATTCCATGTCGACCAAGACTGGGACCAGCGGGCATTCGACTTCGTCGCAGACTTGCTGCACGCCGCGCTCGATCGCCATCGGCTGCAGGATCTTGGCGATTTGCAGGGTGACGTCGGCGTCTTCGCAGGCGTACTCGGCCAGTTTTTCCAGCGGAACGTCCGCCATGTTTTTCTGTTCGTCGCCTTTTGGGCCGATCAGGTCCGACGTCGGAATCGGTTTGTAGTTCAAGTACAACTCCGACAGCGAGTCCAGCCCGTGTCGCATCTCCGGTTCGGTCATCGTGTGGACCAGCATGGTGTCGACCAACGGCGCGCGGACCTCGATGCCATTCCATTTCAATAGCGAGATGTCGTACTTCAGGTTGTGCCCGATTTTCGTGACCGATTCGTCGGCAAATAAATCGGCGAACTCGGCCAGCATCATCGACCGCTCGTCGGGGTCTTCGGGACAGACGACGTAGTATGCTTCATGCGGTTTGATACTGATCGCGATGCCCAGCGGGACGGCGGTGCGTGGATCCAGTCCGGTGGTTTCGGTGTCGAAGCAGAACGCTTTTGCTTCGGTCAGTTGTTTGATCAGCTTGGTGCGTTCTTGCTTGGTCGTCAGCGTGTGGTAGGTGTGTGCGACTTCGTGGATCGATGTTTCGTCCGACGGTTCATCAAACAGAGATTGTTGGATTTGCGTTTCGCGTTTTTCGCGGGCGACGGCGGATCGCGCCGAGGCGACCGAGAACGACTTTCCAAAAACTCGTTTGCCGATCGTCTCGAATTCCAATTCGGTCAACAGCTCGCGCAGTTTTTTGTCGTCACGTTTTTGACGGGCCAATGCATTGATGTCGATCTCGGTCGGCACATCCAACAAGATGGTGACCAGGCGTTTGGACAGCAGGGCGAGTTCGGCGTTTTCCTGGACGCGCTCCTTCTGTTTGCCTTTCAGTTTGTCAGCGTTTTCAAGCACGCCTTCGATGCTGCCGTATTCGGCGATCAGCTTCTTGGCGGTCTTGGGGCCGATGCCGGGGATGCCGGGAATGTTGTCACTGGAGTCGCCCATCAGCCCCAGCACGTCGATGACTTGATCGACACGCTGGATCTCCCATTGCTCGCAGACTTCCTTGACCCCCAGGATTTCCGACTCGCCACCTTTTCGTCCCGGTTTGTAGACATGGATCTGGTCGGTGACCAATTGGTGATAGTCTTTGTCGGGCGTGACCATCCAGGTTTCGAAGCCTTGGTCGGACGCCTGGTGGGCCAGGGTGCCGATCACATCGTCCGCTTCGTAGCCGGGCATGCGGATCGTTTTGATATTCAAGGCGTCAAACAGTCGGTCGATCCAGGGCAGTTGGCTGGCCAGGTCTTCCGGCATCGCGTCGCGTTGGGCCTTGTACTCCGGGTAATCGATGTGCCGCTGGGTGGGCTCGGAGGTGTCGAAGGCGCAGGCGATGTGCGTCGGTTCCTCTTTGGTCAGGATGTCGGTGATGGCATTGAGCATCCCGAACACGGCGGAAGTGCATTGGCCGCCGGAAGTGAATCGCGGGCTGCGGATGAGCGCGAAATGGGCGCGGTAGGTCAACGCCATGCCGTCGAGCAGAAACAGCTTCTTGGTCGGCGAGAAGAGGTTGGGAGTTTCGTCGGCCATGCGAAAGTCTTTAGTGAGAATAGCGTGGGAAAGGTGAGAATGTACGCTGGTGTGGCGTCGTTCGATAGATCGTGGTCACGCCGCCGAGCGACGGAGAACTCGTGGGGAAATAGGACGCATGCGACAGATAAGGCCCATGAGTCCTATTTGTCACATTGGTCCTATTGTCATCCAGGATTTCACCTCTGCGGCAAAGCCCCGTTGAACGAGCGGATCTTTCAGAAACCTGCCGTGGCGTCATCCGTCGGCGTGCATCGCGGGGGGCAATTTGCTAGAGTAACGCCACTCGTCGTTTTCTGCGCCTGGACGGTCGTCCGTTTTGGGCCGATGTTTTTGGAGCTGATTGGGCGAAGTGAAAACGGATCGCCTCGACTAACTTTTCTCTACCAGGAATTGCTATGGGATTGTTTGACAGGTTGCGCCACGAACTGATCGACATCATTGAGTGGATCGACGACTCCAATCATACGTTGGTTTGGCGGTTTCCCAGGTACAACAACGAAATCAAAAACGGCGCACAGTTGATCGTGCGTCCGGGCCAAATGGCGGTTTTGGTCAGCGGCGGCGAGATCGCCGATACGTATGGTCCCGGGCACTACGAGCTCGAAACCAAAAACATGCCGATCCTGTCGACGTTGCAGGGTTGGAAATACGGCTTTGAAAGCCCCTTCAAGGCCGAAGTGTATTTCGTCAGCACCAAGCAGATCACCGATCTGAAATGGGGAACGCCGAATCCCGTGATGTTGCGAGATCCCGAGTTCGGCCCGATCCGAATTCGCGCTTTCGGCACCTACGCCTTGCAAGCGGTCGAGCCGAAAGCGCTGTTGCGGGAGATCGTTGGAACCGACGACGACTTCCAGTCCGACGAGATCACCGATTTGATGCGTTCGATGATCACCTCGGCCTTCTCGCAGGCATTGGCGGATTTGCAGATTCCCGCTCTCGATCTGGCATCACGCTATCGGGAACTCGGTGACACCATTCGGGCACGTGTGGTCGAACAGATTGATGACGAGTACGGGTTGGATTGCCCGCAGTTGTTTGTCGTCAACATTTCGTTGCCCGAAGCGGTCGAAAAGGCGCTCGACACGCGGACCAGCATGGGCGTGATTGGCGACATGAACAAGTTCCAGCAATACCAGATGGGCAACGCCATGACGGCGGCGGCGGAAAACTCCTCCGGCGGTGGCGCCGCCGAAGGCTTGGGGTTGGGGATGGGCATGGCGATGGCCGGTCGAATGATGGGCGGCGCGATGGGAGCGACTCCCGCAGCCGGCCCCGCGGCGGCACCCCCGCCTCCTCCGGCAGCTTGGCACGTCGCGGTCGCCGGGCAAACAAAAGGTCCTTTCTCCCTCACGCAGCTTTCCAGCGGCATCGCATCGGGCGAAGTCACCAAGGACACCATGGTCTGGACCGCCGGGATGGAAGCCTGGTCGGCCGCCGCGACCGTGCCCGCCTTGGCTGGGCTGTTCGTTTCCCAAACACCCCCTCCGCCACCACCGCCGATGTGACCCCACTCGTTCCCGGGCTCCGCCTGAAGGAGTTGGCGGAACGGCGCGAGTCCGGTTCCACCTCGAAAGACCGGAAGGCTCGCGCCCTACGGCTAACAAAAAACACCCCGTTTGGAACCAAGGTAGGTGGCATTGGGCTATCCGCCTGCCGGCCGCCATCGGCGTGTGGCGGGAGCCCACTCACTGGCGATCATTTCAAAAGGACTGCATTTCAAGTGGACGAACCACAGCAACGATCGGGGCCGCTCGCCGGATTCACCGGAGGGACGGAATGGATGATCGATGCCTCGGGCTGCGCGGCCGGTGCGCTGCGAGATCTGCCGCGGGTCCAATCGATTTGTCAGCGCGTCGTTGCGGATTTGGGTTTAACGATCGTCGGCCAGCCCACCTTTCACACCTTCCCCGGCCCCGGCGGTGTGACGGCGCTGTACCTGCTAAGCGAATCCCATTTGGCCTGTCACACCTATCCTGAACACGAATTCGCCACCTTCAATTTGTATTGTTGCCGTCGGCGACCCGCTTGGCCTTGGCGACAGGAACTGGAACGCATGTTTGAAGCCCGCGATGTCGTGGTGCGGCAGTTGAATCGTGATCTTCGATTGACGCGGAAGGAATCGCTGCGATGAAACGCCTGAACACGAACTGCCCGGCCTGCGGCGGACCGGTGGAATTCACCACGGGGTCTTCGCTGGTCACGGTGTGTGAGTTCTGTCACACGGCGGTGGGACGCGCGGATCGGGACATCAAGGACTACGGCAAAGTCGCCGAGGTCGGTGATCCGGCTTCGGGGTTGGCTCGTGGGATCACCGGCAAGTGGAACAAGAAATCATTCACGATCACCGGACGGGTGCGTTACCGTCACTCCGGCGGCGGGTCGTGGGACGAATGGTACTTGGCGTTCCCCGGTGATCGATGGGGCTGGCTGGCCGAGGCCCAGGGGAAGTTTTCATTGACGATGCAGCGAAAGTTGACCGACAAGTCTCGTTTGCCGGATTACGACGGCATCCAGCTGGAGCAGAAAATCACGCTCAAGGGTGTCGAACTGACGGTCCGCGAAAAGGGCGTCGCGGTGGCCGAGGGTGCCGAAGGGGAACTGCCTTGGGAATTCCACCCGGGCGCCGACCATCTGTACGTGGATTTGTACGGTGCGAACAAAGCGGTCGCGACGTTTGAGTACGGCGACGGCAGCGACGATGCCGAGCAGTCGGCCTACTTGGGCAGCGAAGTCACGCTCGACGAGCTTGGCATCAGGCTCGATTCGTTGGACCCCGACGCCGGCAAGGTCCGTGTGGATTCGCTGCAATTGAATTGCCCCAAGTGCGGCGGGACACTGGCGCTACGAGCTCCCGATGAAACACTGCGGGTCGCTTGCCCGAACTGCACGTCGATCTTGGACGCCAAAGACGGAAAACTATCGCTGTTGCAAACGCTGCATCAGAAGAAAGTCAAGCCGCTGATTCCGCTCGGCAGCGTCGGCGATTTCGGCGGCAAAAAATACACCGTCATCGGCTTCATGGAACGTTACGCCAAGTACGCCGGCCGAACGTATCCGTGGACCGAATATCTGTTGTACAACCGCGAAACCGGATTTCGTTGGCTGGTCTGCAACGACAACCATTGGTCGCTCGTCGCACCCGTTGACGAGCCGCCCGTCTCGATCGCTGATTCTGCGACGTACGACGGCGAAACGTTCAAGATCTACGACCGGGGAACAGCCTACGTCCGTTACGTTGTGGGCGAGTTTTATTGGAAGGTCACCGTCGGCGAGCAGGTCTACACGTCCGACTACATTGCGCCGCCGCGGATGCTGTCTTGGGAACGCAGCGGTTATGGGAAGTCGCAAGAAGTCACGATTTCCGAGGGGCACTACATCACCGCCGACGAGCTTGAGCAAACGTTTGGCGTCAAAGATTTGCCACGTCCCTGGGGCGTCGGCGTGATCCAGCCGCGGCCGACACCGGGGGCCAGGTTTTGGCTCGCTTGGCTGGGATTCATGTTCTATCTGTTTTTCGCTTACGCCGTGATCGGTCGGGGCAAAGCCGACGGATGGCTCTTGTTCTATGCCTTGGTAGGCGTCACGCTGGTCCCGGCCGTGGTGATGGCGTATCTGCACAACTTTGAAGTTCGGCGCTGGAAAGACAGCGATTTCAGCCCCTACGCATCCTCGGATGATTAAATGAAAAACACAGTGATGGTCGTGTATCTAACCATGGGGTTCGTGATTTGCGGTTGGTTCACCGCCGCCGCGGCATTCAGCTGGAGGGCGCCCAATTTCGGGATCGCCAAGGCGCTTGAAAGTAGCGGTTCCGGCAGTGGCGGTTACTACGGCGGCGGTCGCTCGTTCGGTGGTTCATGGGGAGGAGGGAAATAACATGGAGATGACTTCGATGAAAGTTTTTGATTTTGCAATGCCGTTAGCGCAAGACGTGCAAGACATGGCAGCCAGCCCGATGCAGTTGTTGGTCGCCCATTTGATTGCCGCCGTCGTTTTCTCGCTCGTCGGGATCGTGGTGTTCGGCTTGTGTCTGTTGTTGATGGAGAAGCTGACTCCGTTTTCGATCGTTCATGAGATCGGCGAGGAACACAATCAGGCGTTGGCGACGATCGTCGCTGCGATCGTGTTGGGCATCTCGATCATCATCGCCGCTGCGATTCTAGGATGATCGATCGCGCGCCGAACTACTTGCTCTATTTGAACGTGCTGGTCATCGCGACGTGCGGGTTGATCTACGAGCTGTTGGCCGGCACGTTGGCGAGTTATCTGCTGGGCGACAGCGTGACCCAGTTTTCATTGGTGATCGGAGTTTATCTGTCGGCGCTCGGTGTCGGATCGTGGCTTTCTCGGTACGTGGAAAACCGAGTGGCGCGGACTTTTATCGAGATCGAAATCGCCTTGGCCTTGTTGGGCGGTCTGTCGGCGCCGTTGCTGTTCGTCGCGTTCGCCCAAATCACCTGGTTCAGGATCTCGTTGTTCGGATCGGTGTTCGCCATCGGAACGCTGGTCGGGCTGGAGCTGCCGCTGTTGATGCGGATTCTGCGCGAGCACTTGGACTTTCGTGAACTCGTCGCGCGGGTGCTGACGTTTGACTACATCGGCGCGTTGCTGGCGTCGGTGTTGTTTCCCGTTTTACTGGTGCCGCGTTTGGGGTTGGTCCGGACCTCGTTGCTGTTCGGAATCCTGAATGCCGTCGTCGGCGTCTGGGGGACGTATCTGTTGCGGCCGCTGCTTTCCAGTCGCGGGCTCGGCGCGCTGCGGGGACGCGGATTCTTGGTGATCGGTTTGTTGGTGGTCGCATTCATCAAAGCCGACACGCTGACCGACTGGACCGAAGAGGCGATTTTGGAGAACCCGATCGTCTATTCAACGCAGTCGGATTTTCAACGGATCGTGGTGACGCAGCGACAGGGCCATTTCCAATTGCACCTCAACGGTCATCTGCAATTCAATTCGACGGATGAGTATCGCTATCACGAATCATTGGTGCACCCGGCGTTGACGATGGTCGATGACGCCGAGCATGTGCTGGTGCTCGGGGGCGGAGACGGATTGGCGGTCCGCGAGATCCTTCGCTACGAGAAAGTGAAAGCCGTCACGCTGGTGGATTTGGATCCGGCGATGACCCGCTTGGCCACCGATTACCCGCCATTGGTCGAGCTGAACGGACACGCCTTGGCGGACCCGCGGGTGACCGTCGTTAATCGAGATGCGTTTGTGTGGGCGGGCGAAGGCGAAACCAAATTTGATGTGGCGGTGATCGATTTTCCCGATCCCGGCTCGTACTCGGTCGGGAAGTTGTACACGACGCGGTTCTTTCAATTGCTGCGTCGGCGTCTCACCGATTCGGCGATCGTGTCGATTCAGTGCACGTCGCCGCTGGTGGCGCCGAAGTCGTATTGGTGCATCTTGAACACGATGCAAGAGGCCGGGTTTGACGTGCGTCCTTATCACGCCGCAGTGCCCTCGTTCGGCGTTTGGGGGTTCGCGTTGGCGGGGGTGCAGCCGTTGTTGGCTGACAGCGATGGCGGTTTTTTGATTCACCATCCGCTGCCGGAGGGATTGCGTTTTTTGGATTCCAAAACCATGGTCGCCATGTTTCAGATGCCAGCCGACTTGGTGCCCACCGAAACGACCGTCAATCGCTTGAACGATCAGGTGTTGGTTCGGTATTACGAGCAAGAATGGGGGGCGATGTGAGTGATGCACAGGCCGATTGCCCGACTCGATGGACACGTCGCGAGTTGCTCGCCTACCTTGCCGGCGTGCCGCTGACCGGCTTGGTGGGTTGCGGTCTGCGCGATCGGTTGTCGTTTGACGGGCAGTTGCTCAGTCCCGATTATTCGATCCCACACCGGTTGCGAGATGGCTGGCGACCGCCCGAGGCGACTGGACCGCCAGAGGTGCATCGTGTGGTGATCGTCGGTGGCGGCATCGCGGGCTTGTCGGCAGCCTGGCAATTGCAGCGTCGCGGGATGGAAGATTTCGTGGTCTTGGAGTTGGAGGGTCAGCCTGGGGGGACGTCGCTAAGCGGGGAACGGGCCGGCTTTCGATTTCCTTGGGGCGCCCATTATGTCCCGGCACCGATGAAAGAAAACGAACCATTGGTCGAACTGTTTCGGGAGCTGGGGGCGATCGTCGCGGTGGCGGAGGATGGCGAGCCTGTTTTTGCCGAAGATGCGCTCTGTCGCGAGCCCGAGGAACGCGTGTTCTATCAGGGGCGTTGGATCGACGGGCTGTATCCACATGTCGACGCGAGCGACGACGATCTCTCGCAGTTGGAACGCTTTCGCCAGACCATGCGAGATTGGTCGGCGCGGCGCGATCAATCCGGGCGACGGATGTTTGCGATTCCGATGTCGCGCGGGTCCAATGAGGACGTCGTCCGCCAGCTCGACACAATATCGATGGACCAATGGATGCAATCGCAGGGATTCACCTCGCCGCGTCTTTGCTGGCTGGTCGATTACGCTTGCCGCGATGACTATGGACTGACGATTCGGCAGACCAGTGCCTGGGCCGGTGTGTTTTATTTTGCGTCGCGACTGCGGCCGGGCAGCGCGGAGTCGCAGCCGGTGATCACTTGGCCGGAAGGCAACGGACGGATCGTCCGGCATCTGGCCGATCGGTGCGGCCGACGGCTCCGCGGTGGGCATGTTGTCACAGCGATCCGCGATGCCGGCGCCGCGGGCGTGCAAATTCGTGCGTTTGACACGCGATCGTCGACGACCGTGGATTTTGTAGCCGAAGACGTGGTTTTTGCCGCGCCGCATTTTTTAGCACCCCACCTCCTCGTCGACTGGAAAGCCAGCGGACGGACTTTGACGTCGTTTCGGTACGGCGGCTGGGTGGTCGCCAACGTCTTTTTGGATGCCAGGCCCCAGGAATCCGGTCGCGAGATGAGCTGGGACAACGTCATCTATGACAGCCGATCACTCGGCTACGTCACGTCGACCCATCAGACCGGCAGCGACCACGGGCCGGCGGTGTTGACGTGGTACCAGCCGATGTTGGACGAGGATCCACGGGTGTCGCGGGCGAAATTGATGCGACTTTCGTGGCGTGACTGGGCGAGTGTGGTCGTTTCGGATCTGCGCAAAGCCCATCCAAATATCAATTCCTTGATCCGGCGAATCGACGTCATGCGTTGGGGGCACGCGATGATTCAGCCGCGCGTGGGGTTTGTCTGGGGTGACCAGCGGCAGGCGGCGGCCGAGTCGCTGGGACGCATCCACTTTGCCGGCACCGATTTGAGCGGTGTCGCGCTGATGGAAGAAGCGTTTGATCGCGGCGTGCAGGCCGGCGATCGATGCCTGCTCTCGTCGGTGGGATAGGCTTCCAGCCAGTCGGTCTCGCGGGATGGGCTGCCGCGTTCGTCAACGTTTAAACAACGAGCCTGGAAGCTTCGCGTTCGCGTTTGAGGGCATGGCGCCGGCTGGGAGGTAGCGAGCACCGCTCCGATTCTCGATGATGATGCCACGGCGGCAAAGCGATTGCTTCAGTCTGGCCGCACCAACACACCAGGCCAAACGGGCGGGAAACGATGACATCTCAGTTGATATTGATGAGGCACGCGAAGAGCGATCACGACGACCCGGCGCTGTCGGACCACGATCGACCGCTTGCCAAACGTGGCCGGCGTGACACACCCAGGATGGCCGATTGGCTCGCCGAGCAGGATTGCGTTCCGGACGTGATCCTCTGTTCTTCGTCGGTTCGGACGCGAGAGACCGCCGAGTTGTTGCTGGATCATTGGGACAAGAAGCCCGTGGTGGTGTCCTGTGAGGATTTGTACTTGTCCAGCCCCAACACGATGCTGGAAATCATCGGCAGCGGACACCGTGATGCGGCCAGCGTGATGGTGCTGGCGCATAACCCAGGAACCGCCATGTTGGTGTCGATGTTGGCCAATCAGTCGCTGGAAATGGTGACGGCGGCGGTGGCGATTTTTGACGTGGATGATTGGTCCGCGCTGGGGCAGGCGAACTTGTCCGACCATGCACCGCTCTCGCACCTGACGAAACATTTGGCTACACAATGCAGTTGCAAACTCACGCACTTTGCCAGCCCCAAGACCATTTGACTTTGAATCTTGATGAACGGATTCGCCGCCTGGCTGATTTTCGCGATGGCGCTCGTCGGCCACGGTGGGTTGCACATTGCGATCTACAATCGGGTCAACTGTCTCGGCTGGCCTCGGAAGACGATCAAGCGAATCGTGAAGTTCTTTCTGTTCACGACGTTTGCG
>NZ_JBFHKV010000156.1:0-11076 GCF_041595215.1 Stieleria sp.
CCGGTAGCAATCTGTTTGATGCGGCCGTGGTGACCATGAAGGATCGTCAAGTGGTGACGGTGCCTGGTGCCGGTCCGGCGCTGGCGCACCAGCTGACACCTTATACGGCCACCGATCCCAGCATTGTCAATGCACCGCCGCCACCGGAAAACGAGTTGCTGTTCCCCGGCGAGCAGATCGGATACGTGTCGGTTTCGGACCGGCCCTTCGTCGGCGGAGGTGGTGGAGAGTTCAAGTTTCGCACCAGCCGCTTTGTGTTGCCGAATCTCAATAACAACGATTGGTTGATGCTGATGCGGCGCGAATACATTACCAATCCGGCGACCGGGGCCGTGGAACCGCGAGGTTTGAAATTCGCCTGGTACCAGGTCTCTGATGTGACCGGCGAGCCGACGGTGATCACGGATCCCAACAACGTCGTTTGTTACGAGACTCAGGTCTCGGTCCGCGGCCCGGATTGGATGTTTCATCCGACCCAAGTTCAGGCGTTTGGGACGAGTTACGCCGCGCCCTATTACGGCGCGCCCTCGCAGCCCAGCTGGGGCAATGCCCCTGCGTTCAACTACGACAACATGATGGACTCTACTGCCACGGATCCGGCGGGATACAAGAAACAAGACTATGGGACGGTGGTGGTGATCATGCCTGAGGTGGTCAGTGTGAAACCATTCCAGGTTCAACTGTGATGTGCCATCGCCGTACTCCGTTCAATCGAGTTGCCCGGCAGAATGCGGGCCGACCCGTTCAATTGGAAATGCAAGAATTGCATTTCGTTCACAAAGCAAGAATGCCAGTTCAGCCATTTCGACCTTGATGCGTCGAAAGCCTTTTCTTTTCAACACAGCGATCGCACTGTTGCGCGGGCGTGGCAAAAGCTGCCTCGTTCAACAGGGGCCCGGAATCGCGGGACGAAATTTGATGCCAATGTACAAGCCTATGAACCGACGATTGTTTCAATCGACTCGATCTCCCAACCGATCACGGCGAGGGATTGTCTTGTTGATCGTGCTGGGAATGCTGTCGTTGTTCACCGTGTTGGTGATCAGTTTTGTGGTCTTCAGTTCCCAGATGTCGGAGTCGTCGTACTCAAGCCAAAAGCGACGTCAGCAGGAATTGTCGCCCGTGCCACCGATTGAGAGCGCGGTCCTGCAGCTGATGATCGGTACGGATGATTCCCGCAGCGCCGCGTTCGGGGCGAGTTTGTTGGAGGACTACTACGGTGTCGACGGTCTGCAAATGCGGGTGGCGCATCGTTTGACTCAGCCATCACCGGCGACCAATTCCAACCCGGTTCCTCCGCGGGCGGGTGGGCAGTTGCTGCTGCCGCTCAACGGCCAACAAGAACCACAGTCGACGTTGTTCAAGTTTCCGACGAACTGGGCCCGTTGGCACTACCCGAACCCCGATTTGCCGGGCCAACCAATCAGTGTCCCGCCGGCACCGGGCACGGTCACCCCGGTCACGCAACCGTTTCGAGACCGATTGCACACGGAATTGGACGATGCACTGACCGGACGAATCGTGACCTTCGATGAAGGTCCCTTGCAGAATCGGCCGTTTCGAATCGTTCGGTCGTTCGGAACCGAGAACGGTACGCCGGACCAGGGGATGAGTATCAGTGACAACACGGAATACAGCCTGGCCGGAAACTTGGTGATCGATTTGAGCGAGTTCGGTGACGAGGTCATCACCCTGGATGGCGTCTCCGAGCGGCTATACGTCGTCGCCCAAAACTTTCCCAATCGATTGTTGTACAGCCCCGGGCCCGACGGCCAGCCCGGCCGCGCCGGGGTGGATGATGACGGGATCAATGGTCAAGACGATGCGGGTGAATTGGGGGCTCCCAATAGCGACGACTACGGTTATCGCTTTGTGGTCAACGGATTGGTGTTCAATGGAGCGGGCCTTAATCCGGCGGGTGTGACTGGACTGCGCCGAAACGGGGCGGTGATCGATCCGACGGCGAACATCGAATTTACGCTCAACGCACGGTTGACCGGTTCGGACTACCAGGGTGGAAATACAGCCGTCGGCGAATACCCGCAGCAGGACGAAGCCTGGGACGCGGCCGATATGGAAAACATCTTTCTGGCTTGGCAACCCAGTGACCATCGTCGGGTCGATACCGGATCGGCCTCCTTCGTTCCCATTTACAACGGAAACAATGCGGCGGAACTCAATCGGCAACTGGGGCAGAACATCATTCCGTCGTTCCACCGGCCATCGATCATCAACTTCGTGATGAACGCCCCGATTCGGCTCGCGGGTGAACCGGTGGGCGCCGGGCAAACGTTTGCGCAAATCAAAGCCAATCCGACGGATCCCAATGCTCCGGCGCGATTAGAGAAATTGATGACTCAGATTCGCCGAGCGACCTTGCGACCGCTGAACTTCCCGCACTTTTACTACAACGCCGCCGTCAGTGATCTGAACAGTGACGGTGACCCATTTGATGGTGCGCCAGAGTTTTCGGGATCCAACCCGGTCTCCATCTTGGCCCGGCCGATCGACTTGACGGGGTCCTTGCCGAGCATCATCAACCAAGTGGAGCAGTTGGCGACGTGGTTGATCAACGGGCCTTGGGACGTGGACAACGACGGGGATGGACTGCCGGACAGCGTTTGGGTGGACTTGAGTTTGCCCACCGTCACCGCGCCGGACGGACTGGTCTTGAAACCGATGGTCGCGGCGTTGATCGAAGATTGGGATGGCAAAATCAATGTCAACTACGCCGGCAGTTTCAACCAACTGATCAATCGCCGGTTTGAGACCGGACCGGGTAGCTACACCAGTGACGCCCAGTACTTTGCCGTCAATCGAGCACTTGACTCGTTCGGGCGAGGCGGCGGACTGGGGCCGGCCGAGATCGACTTTTCGCATCTGTTTGCGCTGGAGCGGCTGCCGATTCGCAGCGGCTTCCTCGGCCCGATCCGGACCAATCAAGTCGGTGCACCGATCTCGATCGATCAAGTGTTGTTGACCCGCTACGGCAACCTCTTGAACGTTCGGTACGGCGGTCAACCCTACAACTACGCGAATCCGTATCCCTATTCGGCGCCGAACACCGCACTGGCCAACTTCCTTCATTACCCGGGTGCGGGAACGCGATTCGAACCGCGCGTGTTCACCGTCAGCCCCAATCCGGCGGCCGATCTGTTGTCGCGGATTCCCTTTCCTGGGCGGACCTTCGATCATCAAGCCAACTCCGTCGCGGGACGACCGATTGATATGACGGGGTTGATCAAGACTCGCAAGGATCCTCGGACCGGCACACAGACCTTTAACCAGCTGGCGACTGGAACCGATATCGGAAACCAGCCCTATGAGTTTGGTGCGACCGAGATTCGTGGCGACGATCAACCGTTTTCGACGGCCGAGTTGATTGATTTCCAAAACGGTGGAGAGCTGAACGGTCGACTTTCGCAGTTGCTGCGCGACGCCGCGAACCGCAACGAAGCGCTGCGGCGTTTGTTGGTCTCGGACAGCCGAAGCGTGGATTCACCTGAATTGCCGGGCGAAGACGGATTTGTTCAGTTTCTGGCCGAGAAACTTGGCACCGCCGCCAGCAATGCCCAACTGCATCGCATGTTGGCGTTGGAATTGCGAAAAGGGTCAAAGTTGAATCTGAATCGCCAGATCGGTAACGAACAAGATGACACCGGCGAAGGGATCGGCGATGAAACGACGGAGGTCGATACGTTCTTGGCCGTTCGTTCGACGGGCCCTGTCGTCCGGGAAGCGAACCTGGCCAACAATCGGTTCTCTCAAGAAGACGCGTTCCCACAAATCGTCGATGGTTTTGCCAGTCAGGCCAACGCCCAGGCGCACTACGGACCCAACACCGTCTACCGTCCATCGGCCACGACGCCCACTGATTTTGACGGGCTGGACACCGATGGAGACGGCATCTTGGATCAGGGTGATCTACGCGTTGATTTGGACAACGACGCGACCACTCCGCCGGTACGCGTGAAAATGGCCGATGGTGCCGAGTTGCTTGCCAGGCATTTGTATTGCCTGATGTTCGCGCTCATCGCGGACACAGGGTCGACTGCACTCGTGCCGGACTTCCCCTATCCGGGCGACATTGCCAATGCATCGGACGACATCAAGAACCGTTTCGTCGCGCGACGGTTGGCGCAGTGGGCGGTCAATGCGGTCGACTATCGCGATGTCGATTCAAAATGCACCCGTCTGCGTTATGACTGGAACCCGTTTGATTCCAACGGATTCGATTTGACGATCGCCGCACGCAATACGGTCTGGGGCATCGAGCGGCCGGAGCTGCAGATCACCGAGACGATTGCGACACACGACAAACGATTGAAACGCAACTTGGTCAAGTTGCCCGCTGGTGGAGCCGGATCCGGGTCGCAGGTGACACCCGATGGTGAGTACCCGCGCGACGATGATCAGTCCGATCCGACGATCGATTCTGACAGTGACATGGACCAGTTCCGCATGCCGCAAGCGAGTGCGTACGTCGAATTGCAATCGCTCGCATCACCCGTCGTGGGCAACGGAGAGACACAACCGAGTTTGCCAGGTGACTTGTACACCAACAACGCGTTGGACTTGGGACGTGTCGTGGGAGTGGGGACAAGGCGAAGCCCGGTCTGGCGATTGGCGATCGGCGAATCCGCCGGCAGCAACCCGGACAAAGGTGCGGCGAACAAGAGCACGCGCTGGACGTTTGACGCCGATCGGCTGCGAGATCTGACGAACAGTGGAATCGATGCCCCCAACTACTTGGACATGGACGGAAACCCGGCGACGGACGATTGGACGCCCAACTCTCAGGATGCCAACGTCACGACCTGGGACGAATTCCAGCGTCACACGGCCGACATCCGACCGTCGATTCGATTCGACACGCCGCCGGCGGGCGATCGTAAGGAATATGTCACGCTGTCCGATGATGACCTGAATCCGTTTACCGACACCGCGCCGGGCAACCTTGCTCGAGTCCAGCTGAAGCGATTTGTTTGGTTCACGAACCTTTCGCCGGTTGACTTGGCGGTCGTCACGGATGATCGAAGCGGGATGCGACCGGACAACGTTTACAATCGACGAAATGCAGTCAATCCGTATCTATTTCCTGGGCAATACGCGGTCGTTGCCCCGAGAGTTGAAACGTACTTTGGTCAGAAAAAAGGTCCCGATCCTACGTCGATGACGTACCAACCGACGGACCAGGTTCTACGCATTCGTCCTCAGGGCGGAAGTGGTTTCCGGCTTGACTACTACGCCCTGGGCAACAACACGACCAACCCCAACTCACCGAGTTATCCGGACGACGAGCCGGCCGACGGGTACTACGAGGTCGGCGGCGTGTTGCCGTTGATTTGCGAATCACTGTTCCCCCACCAAGCGCGCAACTCTGGCGACCCACCGTACGCTCCCGGAAGCAATCGTGCGGCCTGGCAACAGTACTTCACGAACTTCAATGCTGTTGAGCATGTGGACATGGGGTTCAACATCAGTGCCCCGTTGCCGAACGAGAACTTTTATATTCCGCCGACGCACCGCATCGCCAATGGTGCCCAGACCACGCCGTCGGGTGCCGCTCCCAGGCCTTACCCTCTGGTCGACGGATATCACGATTACGATCAAGAGGCTGAGCCGCCGGCCGGCAATCCGCCGTTCGTGATCGATCCTACGACCGGAAGTCACCCGGACGTTCCGCTGGATCACTTGCCCACCGCTCCGCTGGCGACCAACGAATGGTGGGCGGTCGGAACCCATCAAGAAGCAGCCACGGTGTTTGTGCAGCGGCTTGCCGATCCGACGATGCCTTGGCATCCGATCGACAACCCCTACATCACCGTCGATTTCATGCCCATGGATTTGACCACGTTCAACGGGGAGCACGACGTTCGCGAAACAGTCGACCGAATGAGCGGCGGTGCCGTTTTCACAGACGATTCGGTCGACGACAAATCGGATTGGGATGATACCAATGCGAATCAGTTTGAGCCGTTGGTCCGATTTGATACGCGTCGCAAGATTCCGGACATCGCCAACGATCGCGGTGCAACGGTTTTCGTGCCCCTCAACACGACTCCCAGCACCTTGGCCGACTACGAGCGAATCGTGGTGGCCAAACGCTCGCCATTGAGCATGACGACGAGCATTTTGCGTCCCACGGCGATTTCGGTTGCCGAAAGCACGAATCCGAGTGGATCGTGCTGGCCGTATGAACTCGGGTCGATGTGGCAAGACAATGGCACGTTGGAACCGAGTGCGACGGCACTGCGAACCGAGTACGACGCGGAACGCTACACCGGCAACTCGTTCGATGCCCAGCCGTTTGTTCAAACGCTTGGATTCGTTAACCGTGAATATGGCTATCCCGTGCGCAACACGTCGCCGCGAATTGTGGCGGATGATTTCGGCAGTCCGAGGTTCACGATTGGAAGCCCCGAAGGAGTTTTGCTGACGACGATCCCCTGGATGAATCGTGAGTACCAGTCGTCTTACGGGTTGGCGGATGTGCCGGCGGTTTCGCGGACATCCCTGTTGGAGACGTTCAGCCCCGGGACGATACGCAATCCCGCGAACCGGGAATTCGAACAACCGGTTCCGTTCCGGCATTTGCTCGGTTTCGATGTCAAGTATTCGCAGAACCGCGGTGCCGACACGACCGGACGGCAAAGCTTGGGGATCATCGAAGACGCGCCGGATGAATACGAAGACGCGCCGGATGATTTCACGGGAGATCGTGCGGGATTCGAGCAGATCTTTGACTATGTCGATGTCGGCCCGATCTGGTTTGACAGCCAACGTTGGTTTGATCCCGGCAAGATTCGGTTCCGACGGGATGTCGAGTTCGACGGCGGCAGTCAGGTGCAGGTGCACCGAATGTTCAACCGCGCCGTGGAGACGTTGCAACCGCCGTACAACTACGTCGGATTGCACCGGACACCGGGCAAGATCAACGTCAACACGTCGCCGGACTACATTCGAAAAGGGCGAAACTTCGTAGATCCCGATGCGGGCAATACGAATCCTCGCTTGGTGGGGCGTCAATTCTTGGACGCCGGGGAGGATCCGGCAAACCCCGACCAGCAGCCCGCCGCAGCGACTCGAAACGAGATCTACTCGGACCCCTACAACCAACAGCCCGATGGAAACGGATTCACGACCGCGTTCCGCAATTCAAGGTTGTTCGCCAACGGTTCGGTCTATCGATCCTTTGCCTGGGGCATTTCGACGCCTTATGAACTCGACAACACCTATGGCTCTCCCGCCACGATGGGTGAGAACAACCTGTTCCTGCAAACCGTGGATTCCGGATTTGGTCTCAGCTTCAAGGGCTTCATCGAAGCCAGACGGGGCTATAGCACGACGTTGCGTGGTGATGCATTCCTCAACGGATCGACGTTCTATGGCAATCCCGATCTGGATTGGCGCTATCCCACCCGGTTTGCCGGAGTGTTTGGGCCGGCGCGGGCGGCAGCGACGCCGTCTGTCCAACGGATGATGCGACAGCATGACCCGACCGGTTTCGGTGTTCCCCGGCGGACGCATGACATGATGCTGATGCGGCCGCATCCCGACTGGGACGAACGCATGTTGACGGCGGCGCAGCGGAACGCGGTGGCCACCGGCGCAATGGAACCGGACAACTTTGCCTTGGATGTCGAAGCGGCGACCAACGGCGGGTCGGTCACGTTGCCGACGCTCGCTCCCGGAAACCCGGATATCGCGCAGCTCGAGATTCCGCTGGTCAATAGCGCACTGTTTGAACGCCCGCAGGCTGAATTGCATAAGAACTTGCGCGATCTGGATCGCGATTCGTTCTTCCGCAATCAGAACACCGCACGGCTTCAGGGCGTGACGACCAATCACAGTAACGTTTTCCAGATTCGCCTGACGCTCGGTTACTTTGTCGTCGACCCGACGACCGGTGCGGTGGGGCGCGAATACGTCAATGAAACCGGAGAGGCCATCCGCAGTCGTGCCAACTATGTCATCGACCGAACCATCCCAACCGGATTCCTGCGTGGGAAAAACATGGGCGCCGAACGCATGATTCTCTACTCCGAGATCGTGGAGTGAGCGTCTCGTTTGCCGGAGAGGTTTTCGAAATTAGGACCGTCCCTGAAAGGGGACGCGCTGGTCTCCAATACACAGCTGATAACTCATGACGAATGATCTAAACCAAAACGCGCGACGTTTTCGGCGCACCGCGCGCGGATTCACGATTCTGGAAGTGTTGATCGCACTGACGGCTTCGCTGTTGTTGATGCTCGGTCTCGCCCGCGCCTACAAATTGCTGAGCAATAAAATCACCAATCGACAGTCCGAGTTGGATTTGAGCAGTCGGCTTCGTGATGTCGCGTTGCGGTTGCGTGATGAACTCGGACGGGCGACGTGTGACATGGTTCCGCCGGCCAAACAAGGGGCCGCGGAAGGTTACTTGGTGTACCACGAAGGACCGTTCACCGATTCCACCACGATCCTGGGAAGTGTTGCCAATCCGACCCCGTTGGCGGAGAAGTATTTTCCCGATAGCCGGTTTGGTGACTTCGACGACTTCTTGGCATTCACATCGACCGCCAAAGAAGGGGCACCGTTTGTCGGGTTCATTCCGCGCGGGATCTTGGATGCCAAGCGATACGCCAATCGCCAATTGGATCCGTCCGAAATCACGGCCTACAACAACACGCCCGGCTACGGGACTCAACTGGTCCCGTTTTATTCGGATGTTGCCGAAATCGCCTATTGGGTTTCGCCGCAATGGGAACGCAATTCCGACGGATCGCTGGTCTATGAAAACCAGGTACCGGATTCCGGAGGCGCCGTCTCGCTTTATCCCGTGTATCGAGACCGGAATGGCGATTTGCTGCCCGACCGTTTGCAACTGCATCGTCGGGTTCTGCTGATCCGTCCCGATTTGAATATGACGCCCAGTGAGATGAACGCCATCAATCGGTTGGCCAATCCGTCCAGCAGCGTGCCGACCACATCGGCAGGCACACGCAACGTGCCGACGATCCCCTTCCTGGTCGGCAATGGGACCGACGTGGAAATTGTGCCGATTGCCAACGAAGGCGGTGGGAACGTGTCTTTGTTTCCCAACAATACCTTCCTCAGTGCTCCCGGATTGTGGTCCGCCGGGCCTGCCAACGCCTCTCCGAACTGGTTGACCGGAATCGCCCGGCTTCAACAAGCGATGGACCTGTCGATCAGCCGTGTTTCAGATCGCTGGAGTGCGCCGGCGACCACGGTCGCGCCGGGAGTGACTCCGACGTATGGAATGCCGACGGCGGTTCTGAAAGCAAACTCCTTGGGCGAGTTGTCAAAGCCGGAGAACCGATTTGCTCATGTTCGGATCCCACAGTCGCTGATCTCGGGCTCGGAAGGTTCGTCCATGCCCCAGATCGCGCTTTGTCCGCCCCATCCCTATCTGATCGCACGCTATTCCACGCCGCCTGCTTTGCCGGATCCGAATGACCCGCTGATGGCCGCTGGTACGACACCGACGACGTTTCCGGCCCAGGCCCATCACGTTGTGGGAACTGCGCCCGGCGATGCGCCTTACCTGGATACGTATGGTCGTTTTACGATGACGACCTTTGTTCGCCCGGAATTTAATTTGGCGGATCGCGTGAGCGATGTTGGCGCGGGGGGAACTTCCGTCGCGTTGATCAACCGCGGCGGATCCGATGTCATCGCAGAAGACGTGGTCGGTTTTGACATTCAGATCTTTGACCCTTCGGCGCCTCGTTTCGTTTGGCGAGGACCCGACGGGGTGCCTGGCAGTGTCGGAAATGACGATGGCCTGACCGTCGGTGGCGTCGCAGCGGAGACGGAAGAAGAATTGGGGTGGCCTGGATCCGACGATGAAATCGTCACGGTGAACGATCCGCGTATCGATGAAGTCCTTGTCAACAACGGCAATCGCTCTCGAACGAACTGGAATCAATCGCCCGCGACCGTCTTTGATGTCGTCGACCGCGGCGACTTTGTGGACTTGGGATACTTGCGTTTGGCCGGCGGCCCGATGCGTGGATTGGTTCAGTTTGACGAATCCGGCAATGTCATCGCCCAGCCGCCGACGCCGACGGCGGTCAATTCACGCTACGAAGATTTTGCGAGCCCCTACAGCGGATTCGAATACAGCGGCAGCCCCAGCGTCCGGTATGGATCACCACCGACGGCGTACTACTCGTTCTTTCCGAAATCGTGGGAGCAGAGCGGGCGTTTTATCGTGTCGAGTTCCGGGGGATCCAACACGCTCTCGTCGTTCTATCAACCCGTCTATGACACCTGGACCGACGGATACGCGGCCGATGGGATGGATCAGGAAGGGCGATTTGCAGCGGCCCAATTCGGCGTCGTGCCGACCTTTCAGTTTGCCTTCGCAGTCGCCGGTGCGACCCCCGGCGTTCCGGGATACCTGGAAAGCCGCGTTGCCCAGGACAACTCCGGAACCGTCTCCAACCTGCAACGGCCGGTGAGTGTCCGCCGTTGGAGTTCGTTCGACGGATCGATCGGTAACCAAGGTGAGTTCACCGATCAGAACGCCGGGAACGAACAGATTCCCGAAAACCTCTCGACGACTCCGATCGAGCTCAGTCCACCCATTCGCGACCCGCTTCGCGCGATCAAGATTAGCATCCGAATCAATGACGTTGGCGCCGAGACGATTCGTCAGCAGACGGTGATCCAGGAGTTTTGATTCGACGTGATGGTGATTCGTCTATTGATCGTGGTTCTGTTGCTCGGCGGTGTGGCCGCGCGGTTGGTGATGCTCAACCAGACCCGCCGTTTCGCTCCGCCCACCGCGGGCCTGGACCGTGCAGACGTCAACCGCGCGGTCAGCGAAGGTGGCGATCAGGTTCAGCCGTATTGCTTTGCCGATGACGTTGCCGTCTTGCTGACCGTCGGCCAGGACGGACAACCCGGTCAAGCCGAAGTGGATGACAACCTCAATGGCGTCGTCGATGACCGTCGTGAAACGGGCGCCGTCGGCAGCGATGATGAATGCCTGGGACCCGCCGATGCGGGCTACCACGACGCGCTCGATAGGCCCGACACGCTGAGCATCTCCAAAGGCGGCTTTGTCGA
>NZ_JBFHKV010000157.1:0-11051 GCF_041595215.1 Stieleria sp.
AACCCACAATCGCGTGAACGATCACTCGCTCCAAACGACTGATCCTCACTGCACATTCGCTCCCGTCCTGTCACAGCGGATAGCCGAGCTGCTGCAACGCCTCTTGATAACGCTCGTTGAACGCGGCGATCTGCTCGGCCGTCATTTCGTCTTTGTATCCCCCGCTGACTCCGCGGCGAACGAATCGTTTTTCCGCGGGCCAGAGTTTGTTGTCCCAGCCGAAGCGCCGCTCACGATCCTGCATTCGGTCGACTCGGGTGGAGTCGGCGATCGTGGCAAGTTCCGCCGTGCCCAGGTCCAATTGCATGAACGTCGCGATACGTCGCAATTGGTTCCCACAGTCAGTCTTCAAATCCTCGTAGCGGACCGTCAGAATCTCTGCGTCAAAGGGGTTCTGTTGCCAGGCGATCACGTGGCGATGCCATTCGCCCCAACGCATCTCCACCCGGCCGGCGATCATGTCGTCCAAATCGTCCGCCTCGCCGAGCGCTTCGTTGAAACTGCGATAGGAACACAGCACGTCGCGTCCGTCACGCACGATGTTCAACACCCGCTTGTAATCGGGGTGGGGTAGCGCGTGGGTTTTGAAGCACGTCGTCGGCAGGAATCGCTTGTAGAACGCCTTGTAATGAATATCTGGGACGAGTTCCTGGACCAGCGAATCGGGCGTGTGGCTCGGGTCGAGCCGATACAGCATGGCGGCGACCATCAGCTGCAGCCACGTGTTTCCCGACTTGGGATAGCCGGCGATGAAGACGTCGGAATCCTGAAACTGGTCCGTCGGAATGAACGCATCGGCGTGTCTGGCCAAAGCGTCACGCTCGGCCGTCAAGGTCTCAATCTCGGCACGTAAGATTCGTCTTGCGATTCGCTTTAAGATGATTTCGTCTCCCATTGGAAACAGGGCTGAAGCACTCCCGAACGTCTGGTGCGCTGCGCCCGGTCCAGTTCACTTTCATGAATCCTGAACTTCACCACCCCGGCTTGGTTGAATAGGTTTTCCACGTGTGGGATCCCGGCGTTGAGAGTCAGATAGTACCAGCCCGGACTGAGCAGGTGACCGGGGATCGTGCAGGTGCTGCAGTAGCGTCCCGGTGACCGGGGACCGCGACAGTCGGGGGCGTCCGAATCGTAGGCCTCCACCACCACCGGGCCTTCGCCGGACAAGATCTGGAATCCGACTCGCATCGGTGGCAGCGGTTTGCCGACGGTGTACTGGATCGTGATTTGAAAGGCCTCGTCGGGCGAAATCACATTGGATTGGTCCGTCGCGTCGTACGATGGTTGTCCCTGACCGACGACGCTGACATGCTCAACGGCGAACGCCGCCGTCGGGTCGACGGTGCCATGCCAGTGCGCCCCGGTCTCCGCCCCGGCGTTGCGTTCAAAGTAATCGCGGATCGCGTCGGAAATCGGCGCCATCGTCACCAGTTCGCCTCGATCCAAGACCACCCCTTGGCGACACAGCGACCGAACCGATCCCATGTTGTGGCTGACAAACAGAACGGTTTTCCCGCCACCGGCCGAAACCTCGCGCATGCGGCCGATGCAGCGGTTTTGGAACTCCGCATCTCCCACCGCCAGCACTTCGTCGACGACCAAGATCTCACAATCCAGGTGCGCCGCGACGGCAAACCCCAAGCGAACGGTCATGCCGCTGCTGTAACGTTTGACCGGCGTGTCGATGTACTTTGCACAGCCGCTGAACTCGATGATTTCGTCCAGTCGCGACCGGATCTCGTGTCGCCGCATGCCCAGCAGCGCGCCGTTCAAATAGATGTTTTCTCGACCGGTCAGTTCCGGCTGAAATCCGGTGCCCACCTCCAGCAAACTTGCCACACGGCCCTTCGTTTTGATCCTACCGGACGTCGGCGCGGTGATCTTGGACAGCAGCTTGAGCAGCGTCGACTTGCCGGCCCCGTTGCGCCCGATGATCCCGAGAATTTCGCCCCGTGGGACTTCGAAATCGATGTCTTTCAACGCCCAAACGTAGTCGTTTCGTCGCTTGGCTCGGCGGCCGCCGGAGACCTTTGCCGTAGTTTCATCGCGAGCGTTGTCGCCGGCGTTGTCGCTTTGCAGGTCGCCGTCGGAGCCTTCGCCGAACCCGTCCGCAACCTCGCGATCGTTGATCGTCCCGACCAACGCAAACGGGTCCGGTCTGCCGAGCAAGCGAGCTACGAAACGATGCAGGTCATGCGAGAGCGTTCCGGTACCGACCTCTCCCAATCGGTAACGTTTTGAAACGGATTCAAATCGAATGGCTGCCGACACTAGACCGAGTCCATAAAGGTTCGTTCGACGCGATTAAAAATCACCGTCGAAATCAGGAACGCAACGACCGCAAACGTCGCAGCATAGACCAAGCCGCCGATCGACACCGTGCCCGAGCCCAAGAACCCGAGACGGGTCAGCTCGAAGACCGGTGCCAAGGGGTTCCAAGCCAGCACGCCGGAGATCCCTTCGGGGATCTGTGACATCGGGTAAATCACCGGCGTCGCATACATCAGCAACTGAACCCCGAACTGCAACAGGAAGATCAGATCGCGGTACTTGGTGGTCAATGCCGAAAACAGCATCCCGAAGGCAAGCCCCAGGGTCGCCATCACAAACACACTCAACGGCAACAGCAACGCCCACGCATTGGGTGTCACCTCACCGATCGCCACAAAGTAGACCAGCAACGCCAGAAACAATCCGAACTGGATGGCGAACCGAATCAGGTTCGACGTGACAATCGACAACGGGATCAACAACCGCGGAAAGTAGACTTTGCCGAACAACGCGGCGTTATCGCGAAACACGGTCGCGGTCTTGTTGAAGCATTCGGAAAAGTAGTTCCACAGCACCACGCCCGACATGTAAAACAAAATCTGCGGGATGCCGTCGGAGGAGAGTTTGGCAATCTTGCCGAACACCAACACGTAGACGAGCGTGGTGAAGATCGGCTGAATAAAAAACCACAGCGGCCCCAAGATGGTCTGTTTATAAAACGAGACGATGTCCCGATACGTAAACAGATACAGCAGGTCGCGGTACAACCAGACTTCACGCAAACGCAAGTTGAAGACCGCGGCGTTGGGCTCGAGAATTTCATCCCAATCCTCGGAACCTAAATCGGATTCAGTTTCGATTGCCATCAGGTCCGTTGTGCAGTTCAGGAGTGAAACACGATGCTGTTTCAGCGGTGGACGCGACGCCCTTCGAAGTCGCGCGTGCCAGACCCGGTGAGTCAATCATCGAAATCACTCGGCGACCTGTCGCGACCGCAGCAGGACGGCGCGCTCGTAATCGTCCACTCGATTCGCGACGGTGAACTCCGCACGGACTCGAACATGCGCAGCCCGCCCCATAGTCTCTCGCAACGCCGCGTCCCCCGCAAGCCGATCGATGGCGGCCTGCCACTGCGACAAATCTCGCACCAAAAACCCTTCCCGTCCGTCTTCGATGAGGGTCCGATTGAAACCGACGTCCGACGCCACCGTCGGCAGCCCGCTGGCCATGTACTGAATCATCTTGGCGTTGCATTTATACGTCGACCATTCGTGGTCCTCGGGTAATGGCATGATTCCGACATCAAGCTGTCTCAGTTCCGCCGCGATGTCGCATCGATCGATGTCGATCCAGCGCAACAGGTCTTTCGTTCCCGCGTCCATGCTTTCGTGTGCCGCCCGCGCAGTAATGATATGAAACCTCAACGGTTTTTGTTCGGCGAGTTTCTCGATGGCCGGCAGGATTGCCTTGAGCAGCGCGACATTGCCCGCCGATCCGACCCAGCCGATCTTGACAGCCCCCGTCTCACCGGCGAGCGAACCTGCCGACGCGTGCTGCTCCGATTCCCACTTCGACGCGTAAACACGCTCATCCACGCACGTCGGAATGATCGAAAGCGACGGATTGTACGGTCGGATCCAATCCGCGATCGCCTGGTTTCCGGCAATCACGTGATCGCACATCGCCGCAATCCTCTTGATTTTCTCGGGAAACAACAGAAACACGGCGTCGTCGATGTCGTACACCAGCCGTCTGGCGACCCTCCGCAGTTCATGCTCCAGCACGTCATCGTCCGAGTGAAGGGCACCGGTTTCGAGGATCACACTGTCAAACGAACCGTTGGCGATGCTTCGAATTTGCCATCGACGAATCGCAACCTTCAGCGTTTGACTGACTCGCCATCCCAATAGCGGCCAATGCTCATAGCGGTTTGGGATGCACGGATAGAAACGAACGTGATGCCCGAGTTCTTCCAAACGGCTCAACAGCGGCGTGCGGAAAATGACCGAGGGGACCCCCGAACCACCATTGAAATACGCGATCCGAGCTGGTTCACTCATGGAGCGCCATCCCGCCAAAGTGATTCGTACGTGTCGACGAGCGTGGCGGCGGCGCGGTCCCACGAGAAGCGTTGCAGATTCGCTTGCATCGCCGCCGGACCGACCTGTTGCGGTCTTTCGACCGCCGCTTGAACCGCACGGGCAAGCCCTGCCGGATCATTCGCAGGATGAAAGATCGCAGCGTCACCGGCCACCTCGCGAAACACGCCGGTGTCACACAGGACCGGGATCGTGCCGTGAGATTGCGCCTCCAGAACGGGCAACCCAAATCCTTCTCCCAGACTTGGGAAAACAAAACAGGCTGATTTTCGGTAGCACTCGCCCAACCGATCGTCGCCCACCGCGCCGAGTGAAACGATTTTGTCGGCAACCCCGTGCGATCGGATGAAGGCCTGTTCCGCTGCGTCGAACGGTGCCCCGACGACAACCAACGGCAGATCATCAGGCCACTGGGGCGTTGCCAGCGCACGAACCACCGTCGAAAAGTTCTTGTACAGGTTCCGCCCGCCGACAAACAGACCATAGCGTGGCGGCAGCACATCGTCGCCGCTGTGAGGTGCGGCATCGAAATCGCCCGTGGACTCGGGGACGCTGGACGGCGACGGGGTCAGTTGCCCACGGTGGTCGGCGGCCAGGTGCATCACGGTCACCCGCCCGCGCATCGCGGGAAAGTACCGGACCAACCCTTCGGCGGCATCGTGGGAGATCGTCAGCACGTGGTCGGACTGTTCCACGCACCGCTGTTTCATTTCGCGTTGCAGCGCGAAGTCTCCCATCCAGTAAAAGTCTTCCGAAAGCATGTCATAGACGGTCGCCAGACGTTTCGGATGGTCAGACCCTACAGCCCTGCCGCGTGGATCCAGCGAGAAAAACGTCGGGTGCCAGATGTGATCGGGGAACCGGGAACGCAGACGACCGTGCAACATCGGGCGGAGCATACGCCAGACGACGTGCCGCCTGGTGACCAACTCGGGGCCGCGAACAAAACGGGCCACGTCAACTCCGGCCGGAATGTCCTGCTGTGGTGAGGCACCCACCAACAGCGTGTAATCCACCTCGCTTGTCGTTCGCGAAATCAACTCATAGAACAGCCGCCAGACGCCGATTCGCCCGCGGCCTTCAAACACCGTGCCGTCGATCAGGACTTGAGGCTTAGCCATCGGCGGGTTCAATCGGCGGTGTGTTCTGATTCGCTCCGTCGCGGTCCCAGGACTGATGCAGCCGCTGCAAGGCGAGTTGATAATCGGATTGGCGGAGTGCTTCACCGGCTTGTAATGCCGCTTCGGTTTTCGACACCGTGCCCAGACCCAATTTCGCTCTCAGCTTGTTGATAACCTGACGAATCGGCCCGGCGTCGCGGAACGGATCGCGCGTGATTCGCTCGCGTGTCAACAGATGATGCGCCACGCCGTCGGTGTACAGCGCGGCACCGAAATGATCCGCGACATATTGCAAAGACGGTTGCGTATAGAACGACACGTGTTGGCCCGTTTCAGGCAAAAAGTACCACCACTGATCCGCGGAAGTCGGCGTCGGATCGGGGACCAAGATCGTTGAAAACAGCAGCGACCTTCCCCGACCAAGCAAGTCGTCGAAGACCGTCATCGGATCCTCGAGATGCTCAAAAACTTCCCAGGCCGTGATGCAATCGAACGTTTCGTCGGTGGGGGTGTCCGCCAAGTCCACCTCAAACCCCTTGGCAAACAGACAGTCGCAATAGGCGTCGGTGTGTTGGAACGGGAACCCGCGATCGCGCATCATTCGAGTGAACACGCCATAGCCACCACCATAGTCGAGCAGACGTCGGCCGTCGGGACAAATTCGGCGCAACACCGCGCAGGCCAGTTCGACCTTCTCCGCATTGCGTTGCAACAAGCCGATGTCCAGATCCGCGATCACCTGCTGGTAGGCTTCGTCAAGCCAGTACGGCGGCTCGGTTTGAATGAACCCGGTCTGATCACAACGAGAGTAGACGACTTCGTATCGCCCCAAGACCTTCGCCGAGAATAACGGTGAACAGGGACCGCCAGTCAATCGACTTTTCGATGGGCTCACTTTTTCGCTTTGATTTCCGCCGCCTCGGCTTCCAATTTGGCGATCTCGTCTTCCAGCTCTTTCAGCTCGCTGAGGTCATCGGCTTGCTGACGCGAGCCGGCCAATTGTTGCCGCAAACTGGTCAGTTTTTTGTTGATGACGTCCAGCCGTTTCTTCTGCTTTTTGTCCACGTAGATCCTGCTTTTCAAACCGAAGTTGCGAAAGGGTGACTCGGGGTCGATTCGTCAATCGAACCCCGAGTCCTCAATAGAACTTCACCGGCGGTCGGATCGCAAGACGCTTAGAACCCGAATCCGATCGAGATCCCGCTGCGGCCGTAGCCGTAACCCGGATAACCGCCAAAGCGGACGCCCGGTCCGATGTAACCGCCATAACCCGGTCGGTAACCATAGCCCGGTCGATAGGACGAGTAGGGGCGGTACCCGGGGGCAATGTAGGGGGACACCGGAGCGCGATAGACGCCGGAGTAAACACGTGAGACGGCGACCGGGGCGCGGTAGGCGTAGCCCGAACGGACCACCGGTCGGGCAACCGAGCGACGGTAATAACAGTCCCCTGCCTGACTGGTCGATTCTGAAACGGCCAGTGAGCCGACGCAAACCGCGGCGGCGAGTAGTAGTTTGTTCATGGGAACGCTGTTCCTTGGGATTGGGAGTGACCTGGCTGGGTGCCCGCGGCGAACCCTTCGACAACGGGTAGCACCCGAATCGATGATTCCGCGTGCACATGACGGGCCAATATATCGTCGAAACGGGAAACCGCGACCATGGCGCCGGAGTCCGCACCTCCTAGACACCCTTGCTTTCCTAGACACCCTTCTCTCACGCCCCACCGCAGCCGACTTGACGCTCGACGCCGCGTGACCATGGTGTCAAAATGACGCCACCGGTGTCTCATTACCAGCCTTTCGCGCGGCCCTCGGCGTAGATCTGCGCGATGTCTTCTTCGCTGATGCCGTGAACCAACGCCATGTGCGTCACTTCGCGATCGACGACCGATCCGAGAGTTTTGTTGAGCGCTTGGCCGGCGGCTCCCCCGCTGGGAATCTTCTTGGACTTGCCGAACGAAGACGCGATCATCTGGGAGTAGTCGCGATAGATCTGTTGACGCGTCGATTCGGGCAGATTGACTTCGCGATAGTCCGTGTCGGAGGGCGTCTCGTCCAGGTTCAGATTTTCGACGACCGTGGCTTGCGTCCGGACCGGAAGCTTGGGTTTTTCAGGCTCCTCCTCGCCCCCGCCCGAAAACAGGACCAGCAGAATCAGTCCGACGACGGCCACGCCGGCGACTCCGCCGACGACCAGCCACTGCCCGATCCGGTCCTCCGAGCGGCCGTCGTCTTCGTCGTCGACCGCGGCGGATTTGGAATCGGCCCCGCGTTGTGGCTTGGCCTGCCCCGCCCCGGCTGCGGCGATTGCAAACGTTTCGCCGCACGACGCGCATCGCGTCGACGCCATCGAAGCGGGGACATTCATCGCCGCGTTGCAGCGAGGGCAGCTCACACGTTTAATCGACATCGACGGTTCCTGCGTTAAAGATCTTTGCGAAGCATCATCCAGCGACGTTGCAGATCCATCACGATGCGTCGAACCGTTGGTGGTGGATCGACGTGTTCGCCCTTGAATGCTTCGGGGAAGAACAATCCAAAACCGTTCGGCTCGATGCGTCGTACGATCGCTTCGAGTTCGATTTCCGTTTTATTCATCGACAGCCGAGCGCGAAGTTCGTCGTTGATGTCCAGGGGGATCGTGCGGTCCTTGGGGACTTCGACGAACACCCCGGTCATGCTGATGTTGGTCGGCTTGGACTCGCAACGCTCTTTGCCGGAGATCAGGGTGACGCGCAGTCCGCTGTCTTCGATCACCGGAACGCGAAACGACTCCCTGCGGTTTTCTTCTTGTGTCTGTGTCTCGGTTTCTTCCGGCGGTGAGAGCAGGTGCACGAAATCAACGAGTCCCTTGACCGTCTTGGGATCGAAGGAGACGGATTTATCGGGGTCTTCGCTGCTGGAGATCTTCAACGTTTCGCCATCATAGAAAATCTCAATGTCGCGTAGGGTGATTTCTGCCATCAGATTTTCTGGGCGTCCTTTGCTAAGTCGTACAAGCGTCGAATCTCGTCCAAGTCGACATCGACGGGAGGGAATTTTGGATCCATCTCACTCAACGTCTTGGCGACGATGGAGGAGATGGCGGCATCGCGAAACCATTTGTGGTCTGCGGGGATCACATACCAAGGGGCGTATTTGGTGCTGCAACGTTCAAATGCATCTTCATAAGCCCGACGGACGTCGTCCCATTGGTTGCGGGCCTCGTAATCGCCGGGGTTCAGTTTCCAGTGTTTGGCCGGGTTTTCCAAACGCTTTCGAAAGCGTTCTAGCTGTTCTTCGGGGCTGATGTGAAGGTAAAACTTGAGAATCCGCGTGCCGTTGGCGGCCAAATTGCGTTCAAAGTCGTTGATGATCTCGTAACGCGGGCGCCAAACGGACTCGGGAACCAGGTTTTGAACTCGGACCACCAGCACGTCTTCATAATGCGATCGGTTAAAGATCGCAACCTTGCCGCGTGCCGGGGTGCAGGAGTGGATCCGCCACAAAAAGTCATGCGCCAGTTCCACACTGCTGGGGACTTTGAACGGGTACGTTCGGCATCCCTGTGGATTCATCTTGCCCAGCACCTTGCGGATCACGCCATCCTTGCCGGCCGCATCGGGGGCCTGCAGAACGATCAACAGTGACTGCTTGGCCTCGACGTACATGCGGTACTGCAGCTCCTGGATCGTGGCGATGTTCTTTTCCGTCGCTGCGACCGCATCCGCCTTGTCCTCGAAGGGGCCTTTGGTTTTCGTTTCGCGTTTCTTCAGCGAAACCGATTCGGAGGGCTTGATGCGAAATTCTTTCTCAAAATCCATTGAGCGATCGTGGTGGCTGGAGGAGCATTGGGAAAAAATACGCTTTTTGGCGATTATGTTCAATCATTCTAGCTCGCCTGCTTCTCGCTCGTCTCCCGAAACAACCCGGCAATCACGTCTTCCAGTGGCGGATCTTCCACCGCCACGTCTTCAATCGGATGGTCGGCCAGACAGCGTGACAAGACCCGCGGGACGTCCGCCCGGGCGACCTTCAGCCGCACTTTCGGCCACGTTTCGGACAACACCTCCCCGAACGCTCGCAAGTCCGGATGATGCTCTTCGGCGAATTGCAGCGTGATGATCTTGTAGCCGGAAAACTTGTCGACGATTCCCGACAGCGAACCGTCGTACTCGATCGTGCCGCGGGCGATCACCACCACCCGCTTGCACAACGCGGCAACGTCCTTCATGTAGTGGCTGGTCAGCAGGATCGTGATCTTGCGTTTTTCTTGGTAGTAACGCAGGAATTGCTGGATGTTGTGCTGGGCGATGACATCCAACCCGATCGTCGGTTCGTCCAAAAACAGCACGTCGGGACTGTGCAGCAAGGCCGCGATCAATTCCATCTTCATCCGCTCGCCCAGCGACAGCTCTCGCACCGGCTGGCTCAGCAACGAACCGACCTCCAACAGATCCGTCAGCTCATCCATCGTGCTGCGAAACTGATCTTCCGGAACCCCGTAAATCTGTTGCTGCAACCGGTAGGACTCCTGCGCCGGCAGATCCCACCACAGTTGGTTTTTTTGCCCCATCACCAGGGCGAATCGGCGGCGATAGGCGTTTTTTCGTTGCCAGGGCACATAGCCCATCACCGTCGCATCGCCGCTGGTCGGGTCGATCACGCCGGACAGCAATTTCAGCGTCGTCGTCTTGCCGGCTCCGTTGGGTCCCAGAAACGCCACAAACTCCCCCGCCTGGACGTCCAGGTCGATTCCGCGGACCGCATGAACCTCCTGGTATTCCCGGTGAAAGAGCCCCTTGAGACTCTCCCTCAGACCTTCGCCCTTGCGATAAACGCGATAGGACTTCGTCAGGTCTCGGACTTCAATGATCGACATGGCACTCGGGTGACGCTGGAGAAAAATGACAAGCGGCGGTATTGTAGTGGCGAGATCCATTTGCCACGAGACAGCCTGTCTCACATCGTCTCCCGCTCGATCGTTCCCCGCCGCCAAATCCACGCCAATCGATGACCTCGACGCCCGCCAACGTGCCAAACCTCCGGATCGGACTGGGGTACGACTCGCATCGATTGGGGGCCGGCGGGCCGCTGCGGATCGGCGGCATCGACGTGCCGGCAGAACTGCACGCGATCGGCCACAGCGATGCGGACGTGCTGCTGCATGCAATCACCGACGCGTTGTTGGGCGCGATCTGTGCCGCCGACATCGGGCGTCTGTTCCCCGACACCAGCGACGTCAATGCGGACCGAGACAGCCGCGACTTTGTCCAAGCAGCCCTGGACAAAGTTCACCAACGCGGAATGGGAATCGTCAACCTGGACTGCGTGATCCTGGCCGAACACCCCAAAATGGCGCCACACATCGACGCCATGCGGGCCCACGTCGCCGACATGCTGGGCGTCGATGCCGATCGGGTCAGTATCAAGGCCAAGACCGGCGAAGGTGTCGGCGAAATCGGCACGGGGAAGTCCATCGCCACCCGCGTCGTCGTGTTGTTGGCCGGTCGCTGAGCGGGGCAAACGACCGAGTGCTGGGGCCCGTAGGCTCGCGCCAAACGGCTGATCATCGTTTG
>NZ_JBFHKV010000158.1:0-10990 GCF_041595215.1 Stieleria sp.
ACGGCGCCGATGTGCAGGGTTCAGCCGCGCGTCTTGCTGCTTCGCAGCGCGTGGGGATGCGCCTGAAGGCTGGACACCAACGGCGCCGATGTGCAGGGTTCAGCCGCGCGTCTTGCTGCTTCGCAGCGCGTGGGGATGCGCCTGAAGGCTGGACACCAACGTGCGCTGGTGTGCAGGCTTCAGCCGCCCGTCTTGCTGCTCCGCAGCGCGTGGGGATGCGCCTGAAGGCTGGACACCAGCCTGCGTTGGTGTGCAGGCTTTAGCCGCCCGCTTCGCTGCTTCGCAGCGTGGGTTCATGCACTCGAATGTAGTGGTCGTGGAACTGCAGCCCCTCGTCCAGTTCGACGGCCGGCATGTGACATTCGATGCAGCCGGTTGTTGGTGAAACCGGACAGGCGACATGCTCGGCGACTTCAGGCTGGTGGCAAGTGATACAGTGTTGCTCGTGCTCGGATCGCTCGATGGCGTGGATGGTTTGATGCGGGTTGTGACAGGTCGTGCATTTCAGCTGGCGATCGGATTCCAGATAACAGCGACTGCGCAACAGTCCGACCGGCTGAAACCGCGCCAACAGTTTCGGGTAGTCTCGGATCTCCTTTTCGGAGATGCTGCGTGGCAATCGGTGACAATCTCCGCAGAGCTGAAATTCCGACTCGGTGTCCCAACTCGGTTCGCCGACCGAATAGGGTGGCGGCGAGGTGGGGTTCAATCGCGCCGCCCGCACATGCTCGCTGCCCGGGCCATGACACTTCTCGCAATTGATACTCGAGACCAGGTCGACGATCGTTTCACCGACAATCTTCGCACTCGTCGTGTGGCAGTAGATGCACCGCTGCAGTGGTTCGCCCCGCGATGAATCGCCAAAGTACTCCAACGCATCGTGGGGGGTTTTGTTCGCGTGTCCCGGCGTCAGAGCGAGACGGCCATCGGAATAACAGGTCACACGGTGTTCGATCCCCTCGGTTTGGCCGTCGACCGCCGTGGTCAACGTTAGCATCGTTTGGGCATGGTGTCCCGAGCCCAGCGCGTACTGCAGCGGAAAACGATCCTGTTCAAACCGCTCCGGTAGCGAGACCGAGAGTCTGCCTTCCCCCTCGGCATGATAGTGGTACGTCCCGTACGGCTCGCCTGCGTCGAACGACTGTCCGTCAAACGTCTCGGCAAGATCGGTTTGCGAAACCAGATGAAAGGTTGATGCATGACCATGCTGGGCATGCAAAGCGAAGTTCTCGGCATGGCATTCGCGACAGACCTGACGACCGACGAGCGTGGGGGCGGATGACGCCTTGCCCGTCGAATCATCCGCGGCAACGGTCATCCGATCGTCGCCGTCCGCGATATCCTGTGGTCCGCGAAACGCCGCAAACGCGATTAGAATCAAGCAAACGCCCGCGCTGGGAAGGATCAGTCCACGATTCACCCGTCTCACTCCCAAGGGGCACCAATGGTTTGTCACGGCCAACGTTCATCCGCCGAGTCGACGACGAACTTCCCAATTGTGCCGCAAGGCGATTCGACCGACAATCAATGAAACGCCAGAAAGCAAGTATACCAGCGCAGGGGAACAGTCGATTGAAAGTGCGACCTCACCAGAGCATCGTTGTTTCCGCGTGCCTTGTCCTGTCGGTTGCCGTGTGGAGCGGTTGTGACAAAAAGCAGGCGTCACCCACGCCGTCGCAGACAGCTCCCACCGACGCGGCGGAAACGGCACCTGCGGACAGGGCACCCGCGGACAGGGCACCCGCGGACAGGGCACCCGCGGACAGGGCACCCGCACCTTTGAATCAGGCGACGCCGACACCTGCCGAGTCGATCGCGGCAGCGGACCAGCCCCCCGCGCCGGATCCCGCAACACTTCACCGCCAAGCGATGCTGGCGTTGCAAGCCGGACAGGATGAACAGGCATTCCAATTGGCGCGGCAGGCCATGCGGCTGGCCCCCGATGACCCGCAAGTCGTTTTTCTGATGGCGCTGGTCTTGGGCAATCGCAAGCGTTTTCCGGAGGCCATCATGATGCTCGACGAATTGGCGACGACGACTCCCGATGTTCGGCTGCCCGTGTTGGGGCAGACGGCGGAATGGATGGTCCGCTTCGGGCAGTACTCCCAAGCCGAACAACGCTATCGAAAGTTGCTGGACCAGGTACCCGATGCCGCCCTGGTGCATCGTAACTTGTCACGGTTGATGCTGCGGCAAGGGCGACGCATCGAAGCCGCCGAGCACCTGAGCCGGCTCTGCTCTCTCGGCGACATCATGGAAGACGAACTCCGGGCGCTGCTCTCCATCTCGCACCCCTTCCCCGGAGATGTGACCAAGGACAGCTTTGATCCCATCGGAACGTTGGGCAAGGCGCGGGTGGAGGTGAGCCGCGATCAATGGGCATCGGTTCGATCGCGTCTGGAAGCATCTCAAGTTCGCAGCGCCGAAGAAGACGCTTTGCTGGGACGTGCCTATGCCCAACTCAACGACGGCGAGGCGCTGGGGAACTGGATCGCCGGCAGCACCGACGCGGTTGATCGATACCCCGACGCCTGGCTGGCCAGAGGCGTCGCGGCGGCGCTTCAGGGCGAGCACGCCGCAGCCGTCAAAGCGTTTGCCGAATGTGTGATTCGCGATCAAACCGATCCTCACGCTTATGCGTTGATGAGCCAGTCGCTGCGTGAGTTAGGGGCGGTCGACGAAGCGGAGGCGACTAGCCGCAGGGCCGAGACGATCCGGAAAACCACCACGATCGGCGCCGCGATGGCATCGGAGGAGACCCGCGATGCCGAAGTGTTGTCGCAGCTGGCCGAACTGCTGCAACAACTCCATCGTCCCCTGGAAGCGCTGGGCTGGCGTGGGATTCAGCTCGCCTACGCCGGCGAAGCGGGTGCCATCGCCCCGGCCGACGCACAGCGAATCTTAGGCGAAATCGCACAAGAACGCAGGCAATGGCTGAAAGCCGACCGCGGACAGGCGACGCGGGCATTTGTGCTCTGCGATGTCGATGTGGATGCGTTGGACTGATCAACGGCCGACGAGGGAAGTCCGCCATCAGTTGGTCGGATCGAACGTCGTCGTTTTGACTAATTCCGCCCTAGAGTCAACCAGATCATCACCCCTGCTCCGCTCCCGCCTCGCTGCCTCTAGCCTCCTCCACCCTCCATGTTGGAACCACAGCCTCCACACGTTCATTCTGACACCGGTCATGCGATGGAACGTGATGGTGGACGACTACAGGGGGAGGCGATCGGAACGGTCTTGTGGCGTTACAAATGGCTGATCGCAATCTTGCTGCCGATCGGAACGCTATTGGGATATTGGGTCAACCGGCAGAAACCGGTGACCTATCGTGCCACGACCCGGCTGATGTTCAAGACCGATACACCGTTGACGCTCGACACGTCCACCGGTCTCGTCCGCGGCGGAATCCCCAGCGGCAATCTGATGCAATCGCTGATCAGTTCCGATGCGATCGCCGGGCGGGTCCATCTAAACGAACAGCTGCGGTCGATTCCGGCCTTGCGGGAACTGACCAACGATCAATTCATCGCCATGGTGCGGGGCGGGATTCAATTTCAAACGATCACAGATCTGAAGGACTCTCGCGACCGCTTGATCGCAGCGGTTCATTTTGACGGACACGATCCGGAGGTTTGCGTTGCCGCAGTCAACGCGGTCAGCGATTCGATCCGCTCCCATTTCCAAGAAGAACGTGAGTTGCGGGTCAATGAATTTGAGCAATTGGTCAGCCAAGCTCAAGAAAAACTCTTGCCGCAACAGGCTGAATTGGAAGAAGCCTACAAGACGTTTCGAGAAGGCGCCCCGTTGGAATGGGATCCCAATGGCCAGGTCGTCAATCCTCACCGTCACCGTCAGTTTCAACTACAATCCTTTCGCGATCAACTGGAGCAGAAGCAACGTCAGCTCGACGGTGAATTGCGATTCGCAGAGAGCATGCGAAGCCGTCACAAGAATCCGCTGATGGTGGCGATGATCATCGGCCAACTCAGTGATGTCTTCGAAGACTCGCGTTTGATGCTCAATGGGAAATCAACCGACCGTCTGGCAACGGACGATCTGGAGATGCAAAAGATCGAGGTCGAAAAGAAGCTCGTTCCGCTGGTGATCCGGCGGGAGCAATTGGAGATGGCGTACGGTCGATCGCACCCCGAAGTCAAATCGATCGTGATGCAGATCGAAAGTTCCCAAAGCAAATTGAACGAGTTGATCGCCCAGGTCGACCGACGCCGCAAAGAACTGAGCGAGCAGAGTCAACAGATCGCTGAGGCAAACGGATCGACCCAAGCCCAGGTGGTGCGTGCCGGTGAAGCGGTCGACGCCTACATTCGCGGATTGAGCGAACGTTTGCGTGTCGCCAACGAAGACCTCGCCGAAGTCGATCGGAAAATTGATGCCGAAAAACTGGCCGCCGATGAGCTGAAAAAATTTGAAGACACCGACGCCTCGTTCCGTCGACGCATCGCCAGTCTGCAAGGCATGTTGATCCAATTGGAACAGCAATTGGCCGCCCTGGAATTGATCGACATCAACGGCGGGATCCTTGTCGAACCGCTGTTGGCGACCGGCAAAGCCCATCGGACCGGTCCCGATTTGAAGAAAGATTTGGCCGTGTTCGCCATGCTGGGTCTCGGATTGAGCGGGCTGTTGGCGCTGCTGTTTGAAGCCGGCGCGAAGACCTTTCGCAGCGCCGAAGCGATTCAACACGAATTGCAGGCCCCAGTGCTGACGCACATTCCCGTTGACGGGGGACGAAGCCATAAACGAAAGCAAATGCCCACCAACTCGATCGCGCGCTTGGATCCCAAGCTGGCGGTGATCCATCGGCCACATTCGCCGGCTGCAGAAGCGGTGCGCGCCGTCCGGACGGCGATGCTGTTGGATCGTCGACAAACCGACAGCAAGGTGTTTCAGATCACCAGCCCCTTGCCGGGTGACGGAAAAAGCACGCTGGCAGCCAATGCCGGTTGCTCGATCGCCCAGTCGGGAAAACGCACCCTGCTGATCGACTTGGATCTGCGAAGCCCGAGACTTTCGCTGCGTTTTAATTTGGAGACCAAGATCGGCTTGGCAAACGTGCTCAACGGTGAATTGAGCGCCGCCCAGGCGGTCCATCAAACGCCGATCGAGAACCTTGACATCCTGCCCTGCGGTCCGTTGCCGGCCAACCCCGCTGAAGCGCTGACGTTGGCCGAACTGGCTGACGTCTTCCAATGGGCGCGGGCCAACTACGACTTCATCATCGTCGACACGCCTCCCCTGCTGATGGTCAGCGATCCCACGATCGTGACCACCTATGTCGATGCCGCGATCTTGGTGATGCGGATCCGACGTCGTTGCAAACCGAACGCGAAAGAAGCCGTCGCGATGCTGCGTTGGACCGGATCACGGGTGATGGGCGTGGTCATCAACAAGTTCACCGCGCCCCACTCCACCGCGTCGTACCAGAGCAGTGCTAGCGGAAGCTACCAGTCGATCGGCTACGGCTACGGCGACCGGTATCGCCGCCGTTATCAACGCGAGGTCAACGCCCAGGACACCTATATCGTGACCGGCACAAAGAACCTGGAACGGGTCGACCTGGTCACCGCGAGCGAGGCCACTCGGCCGGGGAAACCGCACCTGCAGCAAACCGATTCGAAATCGCAGTCGCATTGACGCTGCCATCACGATCGGAATCGCCCGGTTCAGAAAAGCTCTTAAAGCGTGCGGTTTCGCCCAACGCGGCACAGGCTTTGCTTACCTGAGTGCGATCACGGACAGCAGGCGTTGCTGTCGCGCGACGTATCGGATCGAACGTGCAGCTTCGACGACGTTTGACCGGTACACCATCGCATCCAATTGTTGCAGAGGAGCTAAACAATGACGTTTTCCGACGAGAGCTACAACCTAAGAATTGAACTGGACACCAAAGGCTGCGAATTGTCGGCCGACCAGATCGAAGACATGGAACTCGATCTCCACACGTTGCGCAACCTGGTGGCGGACTTCCCTGTGTCAGATCTGCACATCACGGTCGTCCATCATCAAAAAGCGCGTGACTACCACGTCAAAACCAGTCTAGGGCTCTCCGGGAAAATGCTGTTCACCGGCGAACGTCACCACAAGGTGCATCCGGCATTCGAAAGCTGTATCCGAAAACTGACCAAGAAGGTTCGCGCCTACAAACGCCAGATGCGGGTCGGTGAGGAGGCCGAGAAACTCGCCGCGGGCACCCGACATGATGTCGCCCCCCTGGGAGAAATCAATGTCGAGGCCATCGTCCAAGCCGTAGGCGATGACGATTACCAGCAGTTTCGCCATGAAATGGATGTCTTCGAGTCCTCGCTGGCCTCGCGGATCAGCCATTGGATCGAACGCTACCCCGAAATCGGCTCGCGGTTGGAGCACCCCTTTCAAGTGTCCGACATCGTCGAAGAAGTCTTCCTCAATGCCTTCGATTGCTTCGCTGAACGGTCCCATGACATTCCCCCCGGGCAGTGGCTGGAAAGCTTGATCGATCCGTCCGTGCAAGCGTTGCTGCAATCGCCCGACGAAGAATATGAGAGAATCCAATTCGCAAAAATGGCGATGATGGATTGAATGGGAATGACGGGACGTGCGTCATCGCACGTTGTTGTCGTTGGCCGAAACGAAAGCGTGCCCTCGGGCACGCTTTGATTGCTTGTTCCCAGGCACCGTCTGGGCACGAGTCGTTCGAGTGATCTGATCGGTGCTCGATTCCCCCTAACCAGCAGTCCGACGCGGATGAGTCATCCCCTCGAAAAGCTGATCGCCGAGATCCAAACACTCGAGCGCAGCGTGGCGGAGAAAATCCACCATTCGGCGGGTGAACCTCCCGACCAGCGGCAACGTGAAAACGTGGTCTTCGACGCGGATCTCCGCCGTCGCCATCGCGCCTTCGCAACCTCCCTTTGGCGTTACCTGCTCGGTTCGACGGTGATGACGGTGCTCACCGCACCGGTGATCTATGCGTTGTTGATCCCGATCGCGATGCTGGACCTTTTCGTGACGGTCTACCAGTGGGTTTGCTTTCCGGTCTATCGGATTCCCGGCGTCTACCGACACGAGTACGTGGTCATCGATCGGTACCAGTTGGCCTATCTCAATGGGATCGAAAAACTGAACTGCGTGTACTGCGGTTACTCCAACGGCGTGCTGGCCTATGCCCGGGAAATCGCTTCCCGGACCGAACAGTACTGGTGCCCGATCAAGCATGCGCGGCGGGCGAAGGGCTGCCATACGCGGCAGTGTCTGTATTGCCAATTCGGTGACGCGGAAGGGTACCGCCGTGAGCTGGACAGGATTCGAAAGCGGTTTTCGGACCTCCAGTGACTCGGGACGTCGACCAACAACCCGATTCCCGAAGGGCAACGCGGTGAAGCATTGCTTCCCTGCGTTTGACGAGGTGTTAGCGGCAGGGCGCAAGCCCTCCGGTCGCTGATCGTTGCCGAAACACCGGAGGGCTCGCGCCCTACCGCTAAAAAAATGCGTCCCAGCGTTGCCCGAAGGGGCTGCATGGGATGGAGTACAATGGCGGCTCGAGAGACGACGCCATGCTGCATCCTAAACTGCGATTTTTATCTGCTCCATGTCTTCCAAGCGTGACAAATCTAAACGCGGTCTGGCTGCTCAGGATTCAGGGAAATGGGTGCGTCTTGAAAACGCCGAAGGCTGCGTCGCCACCGCCGCTCGACTGACCCTGTCCAACCGGCTTGCCGCGGTGTTGTCCTATCTGCCCCAGGCGAGTTCGCGGTCGGACGCATCGATCGAACACGTGCATCAGCTACGCGTCAGCACGCGACGGGTCATCGCGGCGTTGCATCTGTACAAGGACGTCTTGCCTGGCAAATTGGCGCGCCGGATGGAGCGGCGGATGAAAGGCATTCGTCAGGTTGCCGGTGTCGCGCGTGATCTGGACGTGCTTGCCCTCCGTTATCGCGACTCGGATTCGCGAAAACACAAGCGGTTGATGCGACGCTTAACACCGTTGCGGCGAAAGGCTCGGAGATCGATCGCGGACTTGAATCGCGCGCTGATGGACAAGGACCATTTGGCAAGACGCGTGAAAAAACTGCTCGGCGCGATCCGCTGCCAATCGCAACAGGACTTGAATGGGTTTGCAAAAATGCAACTCGCCCATCGTTCGCAGTGTTTCTTCAAACACGCCAAACGCGATCTTGACCGCGTCGACCAATTGCACCGATTTCGTATCCAGGCAAAGCGATTCCGATACACCATCGAGCTGCTCGGGGACGTCTTGCCCGCCGAGGTTCGCACCCAGATCTATCCGGTCGTTTGCAACGTCCAAGAGGTGCTGGGGGAACTGCACGACCATGCCATTGCGCGTGAGCGCATGAAACGGTTGGCGCGAAAGGAAACCAGATCCAGTCGTGCAAAGCAATTCAGAGCGCTCGCGAGAAAGGAAAAGCGAATGATGGAACAGGTGGAGCAGCGTTTTCAGGATTGGTGGACACCGAACTTTTCCGACCAGCTTGAGCGTGCGGTCCAGCGGATTCTGCGGGACGCCGGGTGAATTAGAGCCGTCCATCGGCAATCAAACGCGCCAGGTCGATCGTGGTGACGATTCCGACCAGCACGCCTTGATCGGTCACCGGCAGACGGTGGACGCGATGCGTGAGGAATTGGTGGGCGACCTCGCGGATCGGCATGGCCGGCGGGATCGTGTAGGGCCGCTTGTTCATCAAATCGGCGACCGACAAGCTTTCAATTCGCTCGCCGATGCGGTCCGCGATTTGTTGCAACGATTCCATTTCGATTTCATGAAAGCCCCGTTCATCGTAGTGAAAATCGGAAACGGTTTCGGCGACTTGACGCTCGGTGCACAGTTGGCGGACGATGTCGGATCGGGACACGACGCCGACGAGTTTACCGGCGTGGACGACCGGAAACCCCGTCACGCGGTCCCGCACAAACGCTTCTTCCAGTTCGGGCAGTGTCATCTGCGGCGGCACGGTTCGAATGCCGCCAGACATGATGTCGGCAGCGGTAAGTTGGTGGTTTGGCATCTAGATTTCCAGTTTGTCCTTGAGCAATCGGTCCAAGTCTTCCAGCGTGTGTGGATTGGTCAGATTCAGCGCGTAGGCGTTGACGAGTCCGCGGACGACTTGGACGCCCGCCGACGTGCTCGTGCAGACTCCGGTCACCAAGTCCGGTTGAAACCCGAACCCCTTGGTGACACCGATCACCGAGTACGGGTCGGAGGCGCATAAGACCGTCAATCGCCGTCCCTGGCTGAGTCCTGACGCGGCGACTTGTCCGTTGTACGGTTCGATCGGAGACGCTCCGGCCTCGGCGACCAGAACATCGGGACGCGTTTCGGCAATGCGTCCGACCAATGTGTCAAACGCCCGTTGATAAACGTCTTCTTCGCAAATCGTCGAGGGCAGCCCTGTATCGACGAAATCAAACACCGCGTCGGCTCCTGCATCGGACATCGACAGAATATCTCGATAACGTCCGGCACCGGTGAACTTTGCACCCGTGACTCGCAAACCCATCTTCTTCAGACGCCGAATGATGATTTTGGCCGATGTCGTCTTGCCCGATGACATCGACGTTCCGATCAACAGCACGATCGGACATTGCAACTTTGCCGACGCGATCGGGCTGACAAAGTCTTGCATCACGACTTTTTCTCCCCCGCGTTTCACGTGCCCCCGATAGAGCAAATGGATCGGTTCGCCGACAAAACTGGAGCGTGACGTCACCGTGCCGATCAACCCCGCGGCGGTCATCGCATGCATCTGACCGTCATAGGGAATCGCTTGCCAGTTGCCGACCGATTCGAGCGTGGCGGCGCGAAAGCCGAACGCACCGACGATCCAATCGCCGATGGAAACTTCGATCATCCGACCCGTCGTCAGCTCGATCATTCGGTTCGGTGACGTCTGCGTCACTTCGCCGACGACATAATCGCCCGTCGCCCAAGCATCTCGTGAAAGGAGTTCTACGGCGAAAGGGTTTTCGGCGAGGTCGGAAATTCGGGTCAGCGATCCGAACGTATATTTGGTTTCACACATCGCTGGCACCTCATCGTCGGTCCGTTGAAGTCACTTCCGAGTTGATGGAATCGTCCGGCGTGAACGCCACCGATTCGGCCCAGGCGTTTGGGTCCGGTGGGCTGTCGCGATCGGAGATCGGAGCCCCCATCAGCAAGCACGCCAACAGCGCGGCGCGTTCAGGCATCTTGTCTTCGATGACATGTTCGATCAGCGCATGGGCTCCGTCACCGACCGCTCCCAAACCGTCCAAGGTCGCGGTGTGCAAGCTGGTGTAATTGCCGTCGGAACCACCACCGGCGGCGCCTTCGCGAATTTCAATCCCCAGCACTTCGGCGGCTTCTTGGGCGCGATGCCAGAACGCTCGATTGCGTGGCGTCGGCTCCAGCGGCGGGCGGCCGATGTGTCCGGTGACGTTGATCTGCGTTCCCGCCACGGTGGGCTGCATCGCATAGATGGCCTGTTCCACCCGCCGCGCGATCGCTTCGGTACGGACGCGAACATCGACTTCGGCGCGGCTTTCGGCGGCAACCACGTTCGGGCGGACACCGCCATCGATCGTGCCCACGTTGACCGTCGTGCCGGCTTCTGGATCGTTCAACGCATGCAGCGTTTGGACGACGTGTGAGAGTTCCAGAATCGCGCTGATCCCCTTGTCGGGATCCAAGCCGGCGTGGGCCGCTTTGCCATTGATCGTGATCACGAATCGGCCGACGCCCTTGCGAGCCGTCTTCAGCCGTCCTTCCGGGCCGAGTGACGGCTCCATCACCATCGCGCGGTCGACGCATTGGGCCAGTTTTTGAATTCGCCAAGCCGATTCGCCGCTACCGATTTCTTCGTCGGAATTGATGAACAACACCGGTGTGACCGACGGAGTGATCCCCAGTTCACGCAGCGCACGTAGGGCGAACACCGCTTGGACGAGACCCGCTTTCATGTCGTACACGCCGGGACCATGCAGCCGTCCG
>NZ_JBFHKV010000159.1:0-10967 GCF_041595215.1 Stieleria sp.
AAACATCTCAAGGGCGAAGTCGACGTCAGTGAATTGCCAGAACCGTTTGCCGGTGTTGTGCGAAAAGCCATGGACCGAGATCCGGCAAAACGATTTCAGTCGGCCCGGGAGATGGCCACCGCACTGGGCTGCGAAACGAAGAACGTGACGGATGATTCCATTCCCGCCAGTCTGTCGCTGGTGGGACGGAAACCGGCATCGACATCACGCCGGAGGCCGTCGCAAATTGAATCGATCGGAGTCGAAGATTTGGCCGACACCGTCGGTGCGAGACACGCCGTCAGCGATACCACCGAATCAGAAACGCCGGCCGATAAATCAAATCGCGACGAAGTACTTGCGGGGCGACTGCAACGGATGGCCGACGTTCGTTACTTGGCCCGGGTGGGGCTGTCCATCGGATCAACAGCTATTTTGATGATGGTGGCCTTCGCAGCCACGGAGTATTGCTCTGGGCTTTTCGAGGGATCGACCGCCGTACTGATGACACTCGGGATTTGGCTGATTTCGATGGCGTTAGCTGTCACGCTTATCCTGGTCGTGCCTCAAGATCCCGGCATTTCTACAGCGCTGGTCTCGCGAACCTGGTTGATCGGAATTTGGCTGGTGGCCTACTTTTTCATCGCCAACTTTCTCAATAATTTCCCACAATACGACGTGTATGTCGGCTGCTGGCTCGGTGCGCTGGCGGCAACGATGCTGATCGATTGGCGTTGCTTTTGTGACCCACATCGAGCCCAACGCGTGACCATCTCGCGAACCTTGATCGCGGGTGCGATCAGTGGTGTGGTTGCCGGAATGAGTGGTTGGGCGCTGGGGATGCATTCTGCCGTTCTGGACTACGTCATCTTATCGATGGCGGCAACGATGACGGCCGCGATCACGGTTCAATTGACGGCGGTATGGATGCCCCCGGACCCGTTTCCGCTGAACCGACATGAGACGACCGGGACAGACGTCTCGGCCAACGGGACGGCACCACGCGTGCATTCCTTGGATCAATCCACAGCCTCCACACCACCAACCGCCGAGCGAGTCTCATGACGATTGCGACCTTTGCCCTGTTTATCATTGCCGGCTTGTACCTCGCAGTCTTGATCCTGACGATCGTGTTTGCCGTCAACGCGAAGTCGACCGCCGGTCGCGTCGGATCGATCTTGGCCGGACTGTTTTTGCTGTTGGTGGTGCCAATGCTCTTCCTGGTCGCCACGTTTACCCTGCGGATGGAATCGAGCCATGAGCCGCCCCGCAGCAGTCACTCGACGGTGACCGGCGTGGCGGAGTCCGTGCCGTCGCCACAATCGTTTGAGGTGGCTGCTCCCACCGCGGCCCAGGCACCGGCTCCTGCCGCCGTTGCGTCCGCCCCCGAGCGACCTGTGCCGCCGCCGATCGTCGAGTTGGCCGGGGAACCGGCCACCAGTGAACCATCGCCGGGGCAATGGCGAACGACTGACACCGAAGCGTTCACGGCGAACGTGTATCCCAGTTACTCCGCCGCGATCAGGCCGCTGACTGCTGGACTGCGAGAAAAACTCGCAGAAAAGCAAGTGCTCCAGCGCGACGAGAACGACGGCGTGATCGATCCCGAATCCATTGTCGTCAGCGCGTCGGGCTCGAGCGCCGAGTCTCTGGTCCCTCAGATCACCGAACAGCTGAGCAAGCTGTTTCCCGGCGTCGCCGTCCGGTCGGTCGGCAGTGTGCCGGCGGAACCCATCGAGAATCAGCTTTCGGTTCAACTGATCGTCTCGGCGGCGAGTTCGCAACCGGCGACTTGGGATCGTCAACAAGTTATCGAGAACGGATTGTTGACCTGCACCATTCAATCCGCCCAGCGGCAAACGTCGTTTCAAGCCTTTGTCACCGAAAAGCCTTGGGTCGAATCGTTGGATCAGTTCGTTTCGATGTATCCGCAACGCAATTTTGTCGTCGGCTACTCCGGCGAACTTCAGTCTTCCGAGGGGCAAGCCCGCAAACAGGCGTTGACCGATGCGGTTCGCCAGGCCGCGATCCATTTTCGCGGCAAGCCGTATGCGATCATCGACGAGCGGCATGTCATCGATCGATTCGCTCAGCGGCTTTCGCGTTCCTACGGTGACGTTTGGCGGGAGGCCGTTTTGGTCGAAGTCCCCGGTCAGGAACAAGTCAGTGTGGCACGCATGACCGTCGAAGAATCCTTTCAACGATCCTGGAGAGAGCAGCTGACGCAAGCCGTTGGGATGATGGTTCTGGTCGTTGTGACCATCTTGCTGTGCCTTGCGCTCAATTGGGTCACCCAAGGCTATTATCGCAGCCAGCTCGTGTTAGGATTGGCCGGCGTCTTGGTCATGGGCTTTCTGCTCGCCGCGTTGATGATCGCGTAAAGTCAAAAAATGAACGAAGCTGACGGGCATCTCTTGCAATTAGTCCAGTCCGGTGATCAAGAGGGATGGCGGCAGTTCGTTGATCGTTTCCAGCGACGGTTGATCGCGTTCGCAGTCAAACGCGTTGGATCGGTGGCCACCGCAGAGGATCTGGTCCAAGAGACGTTTGTCTCGTTTTTGTCGTCGCAGGAAAACTATCGTGCCGACGGTGAATTGGAATCGTTTCTGTTTCAGATTCTGCGTTATCGCATCATCGACCATTACCGTCGCAGCGGCATCCATCGAGAGGTGCCGGTGTGTGACTTCATCGGGTCCGATGCGAGTGATGTCGTCTCGGACGCGGTGTCAACCGAACCGGGCGTCAGTTGGTACGTCCGCCGCGACGAGCAAGACGAACGGGCCATCCGTGCGCTGGCCGGCGCGGTGCGTCGTCTGGCGCAATTCCTTCAATCGGGCGAGCGATTCAAAGAACTGCAGATCGCCGAAGGGTTGTTCTTCGCGCGGCGACGCAATCGGGAATTGGCCGCGGTGATGAACAGCAGCGAAAACGAAATTGCCGTGGTCAAACGACGCTTGATCGGGCGGCTGCGAGACGATGTGAGTCAATCGACCGAGCCATTGGCCGACTGGGGAAACGACATGACATTGGCCAGTGATCTATTGAGTCGCGTCTGGGAATCGCAGCGACCGAGTTGCCCCAAGCGAAGTACGTTGGGCAAATTCACGCTCGGCATTCTGCCACCGCCGTGGGCGGAATACGTCGATTTTCACGTCCGAACTCTGGGGTGCGGTTTTTGCCGCGCCAACCTGGACGAACTCAATCCGGATACGTCACGGGATGATCAAGATGCCGCCCGCGAGCGACTGTTCGAATCGACGATCGGCTTTTTCAGTGCGTCGCTGGGCCGGTCGGGCGAGAGCGAGATCTAGGGTAAGAAAATTTTGGAGGTAGGAAAATTGGATTGGCCTTGATCGTGGACTTCTCCAAAATCTTCCTCCCTCCAAAACCTTCCTACCCATTCCGGACCCACAGCGTGCCCGGATCATCCTCCGGACGCGACAATCTAATGCTTCTTCTTGGCGTTTTTGTTTGGATTCAGTGGCAACACGTCGGCCCGCTGGGCGTAGGCCTGCCACATCGCCGCCAACTGTTCGACGCGCTCGGGTTGCTCGTCGGCAAGGTTGTGCTGCTCACTGCGATCGTTCGCGATGTTGTACAGTTCCCATTTTCCCTTGGCACCCTTGGCGACCAATTTGTGATCACCGACGCGAATCGCACGATTGCCTTCGTGTTCCCAGTAGATCGCTTCGCGCTCGATGGGTTTCCCTTCAAACGTCGGCACCAGACTCTTGCCTTCCATCGGCTTGATCTTGCGACCGCCGTGGAAAACGGTCGGATACTCTGCACCGGAGACGTCGACGGCGGTCGCCATTAAATCGACCAGGTGCCCGGGCGTGTGTTCCAGTTCGCCATGACGGGTGACCTTTTCCGGCCAGTGGACGATCAACGGCGTCGAGATGCCTCCTTCGTGGGTCCAGTGTTTGTATTCTCGAAACGGTGTGTTGGAGACGGTCGCCCAGGCGCGTCCGTAGCCGATGTAGGTGTCGGCCGGTCCCGCCATCACGCCCTTGCCGGTCCGGACCGGGAATCCGTCGCGGGTTTGTTTGGGTTGCATGTCGGGCTGCAGATAATCGTCGGGCAATTCGGGCAGGGGTGCCGTTTCGCTGCGTTGTTTGCCGTTGCCGCCCCGGCCGTAGCCTTCGGCGCAGCCGCCGTTGTCTTGGAAGAAACAGATCAATGTGTTTTCAAACTCGCCGGTATCACGGAGCGCTTCGATGATCCGTCCGATGCCCTGGTCCATGTTGTCGACCATCGCAGCGTAGACTTCCATGTTGCGTTTGTCCCACTCCCAGAACTCAGTTTCTTTGGCACCTTCGGGGACGGGGAAATTCGTCGTCGCCTTCGGATCGATGACGCCAAGCTCGATCATTTTTTGGTACCGCGCCGCGCGGATGGCGTCGTACCCGGCATCGTATTTCCCCTTGTACTTTTCGATGTCCTTTTCCAAGGCATGCATCGGCCAGTGGGCGGCGGTAAAGCTGACGTACATGAAAAAGGGTTGATCGCCGGTTTCGAAATGATGCTCGTTGATAAAACGAACGGCGTGATCGGCGATCGCATCGGTGTAGTAGAACGTACCGTTGGTTTGTTCCTCCGGTCCGTATTCGGGATCGGCCGCGGGCGAGATGTATTGGTTGTCGCGGGTCAACGTGTTGGGATCAAAGAAGCTGCCGGCGCCGTGGATGGTGCCGTAAAAGCGATCGAACCCGCGTTGGCGAGGCCAGTTGTGCTTGTCCGCCTCGTTTTCCGGTCGGATCATTTTGGTGACGTGCCACTTTCCCGACAGGTAGGTCCGGTAACCGGCCGGCTTGAGAGCTTCGGCCAAAGTGACACAGTTTCGATTCAGATCGCCGCGGTATCCGTCGTAGCCGCGATCATTCATCATGTGACCGATCCCTGCCTGATGCGGATACAACCCCGTCAGCAGACTTGCCCGCGTGGGGCAGCACCGCGCCGTGTTGTAGAACTGTGTGTACCGCAGGCCGTGTTCGGCGAGCGCGTTCAAATTCGGCGTCTCGATCTCGCTGCCGTAACATCCGATATCCGAATAGCCCATGTCATCGGACATGATGTAAAGGATATTCGGGCGAGTGGCAGACTCCGCGTTTGCAATGGACAGAGACAGGGTTTGCGTCAACAGAGCGACAACTGCCATCCAAGCCAGAGCAGTGGTTCTGTTTCGCAAAGGACGCGAGAATGACTGGCGGCAACCGGCCCGCTTCGAAGCAAGGAATTGAATCATGTCGAATCCGATTTGGTCTCAATGCGGGTGTCTCTGGCGGCAAGGAACCGAACACGGTCCCGCCGACAGTTTCTTCTCTCCCAACCCGCAAGTCAAATCCCAGCTTCATCACAGCGGTGTGCGGCCTCCGGTGCAACCAAAGATCTCTCCGGTGACGTAGCTCGCCTCTGGACTGGCCAACCAAACATACAGTGGCGCGAGCTCGATCGGTTGGGCGGGACGATTCAACAGCGTGTTGCCGCCGAACTTTTCCATTTTTTCCGCAGGCATCGTGCTGGGAATCAATGGCGTCCAGACGGGGCCGGGAGCGACCGCGTTGACGCGCACGCCCTCTTTGATGGCCAGCTCTGCCATCGCCTTGGTCATGCCCGCGAGCGCCGATTTACTTGCGGCGTATGGCAGCAGATAACCGGCTGGCTGGAAGCTTTGAATCGATACCGTGTTGATGATGCTTCCTCCCGGTGGCAGATGTTTCATCGCCGCCCGCGACAACCAGAACGTCCCGTACACATTCGTCTTGAAAACGCGGTCGAACACTTCGGTTGAAAAGTCATCGATTTCATCCCGTGTCTGTTGGTAAGCCGCGTTGTTGACCAGAAGATCCAGTCCGCCAAACTTGCTGACCGACTGCTCGATCAAATCCGCGCAAAAGGATTCATCGCGCAAATCGCCTCGGATCAATTCGGCGCGGACGCCGGCCTGCTGCACCAACTCGGCCGTTTGCTCGGCATCATCGTTTTCGCAAAGGTAATTGATCGCGACGTTCGCGCCTTCGCGGGCGTAACAAATCGCAACGGCACGCCCGATGCCGCTATCACCGCCGGTAATCAGCGCCGAGAGGCCACGCAGTTTTCCCGATCCTCGGTAGGACTGTTCTCCGTGATCCGGCTGGGGCGACATCTGGGCCGTCGATCCGGGGACATCAAATTTTGACTGCTGATCAAACGGCGGTTGCGCATACATTGGTCGCGGATCGACCAACTGGATCCGCTCGTCGACGTTGGTTGCCATTGTGGTTGCCTGTGGTTCCTTGTTCGCAGGGTGAAATTGGAATGGCTGATTGACTATCGGAATTGATACTCGGAGTTGTCCTTGTCGAAATCTTCCGGAGTCAAACCGACGTTCAGTTGTAGATCACAGTAGGCATAGCGTTCGATCAAGACGGGTTGATCGTCGTCTTCGCTGGGCCAATCGTAGGCTTCGAACCGAGTCGGCAATTGCAGTTCTTTGTCGATGTAGACTCTGGCGCAATGAAACGGCAAATCGTCGCGCCGCTCGGGGTGGATGACTTCGAAGAGTCTGCAAGGACGTCCATCGACGTCGACATCTTCGACCACGTTGGTCTGGCACTCGCCGCCGGCCAATTCGATGCTGCCGAACTCAATCATCCGTTCGACCAGACGCTGGATTCCGAAATCGTGAATCGTGTACCGACTATTTTGCGTCGCCATCTCGCTGGTCGGTTCAATCAGTGCGGTGATAAACGCCAACCGCGACCCGCCTTTGCGGACAAGCATCTTGCCGTCGTTTTGACCGGCGACCCAAAGCACCTCTCTGCCTTTGATTGATTCGGGTGCTTTGTACTTGAGGTAAATGCTGACCGAGCCATTGCCGTCCGCGCCCGGTTCATCGTGATGTTTGACTTTGGCTTGGCAACACTTGACGCTTTGAAGCTGTCCGTCGATCCGTTCCTGGGCGATCAACGTGCAGGTGTAATCTTGAATGTCGCGACGACAGCGTTCCAAGCTTTCTTGTCCCTGAATCAAGATCGCACGTAGCGGGTTCAACGAATCGGACTGGCGGGCGGCAGCCTTTTCGATCCCGACACGCGGCTGATGGGAACTGATGGTGTTGGAGCGGACCAAAAGGGTTGACGGTTGCGGCGGAGTGTCTTCGGCAACCAACGGGGAGATTGTCAGCGCCAACAGTGCGACCGGGGGCAACACGTGCGTGAAAGGATTCGGTCTCATGATTCAGTGCTCCAGTTGTTCAAATTGCGTTGTAGGTCTTGATTCGCATTCCCACACCACAAGCGAGTTGGCTGCAGTTGATCGGCCAAGCTGGTTGATTTCGCGTCAACGACGCAGCCTCCAGATGTTCTACGTACGCTTGGCGAATCGGGATCTGCAATGCTTTGGGAAGGAAACGAAACGGGAAACGAATTGCCGAGATCATTCAGGCGACGATTGCCCCCCATCGGATCGTCGCCTATGCAACTGGCGTGCCCGTCGCGCACCGAGAACTTGTCGCGCACCGAGAACCCGTATCGCACCGAGATGCGGAACAGCGAGCCATTGCAACGGGCGATCCTTCAAGACAACGGGGCTCCAGCTACACTATCGTCCGTCGGCAGCACTCGTTCGCGTCCAGCGTCGCCCTGCCGTCCCGCCACCCGCCCCTTGAACTTTCATTGCACCATGCTCCCCCGCTTTAAGATGCTGCTCCCTCGCTCGCTCGCGTTTTGGTTCGTCGTCGTGACACTCCCCGCCGTCGCCGCCGACCCGGACACGTCGCAAGAATGGGCCATTGAGGACTACCCCGCCCCGAGTCGCCAACAGGCGATCGACTGCGACACGGGAACTTGGATGAACCTGGATGTCAGTCCCGACGGAACGCAGGTGGTCTTTGATCTGCTCGGCGACCTGTACCTGATGCCGATCACGGGGGCTGACGGGACCGAAGCGACGGGCAAGCAGTTTCCCAAGAATTTGACCAACACCGTCGCTTGGGAAATGCAGCCACGCTTTAGCCCGGACGGCAGCCAGATCGCGATGACCAGCGACCGCACCGGCAAAAACAAGAAAGGCGGCGACAACCTCTGGATCCTCCCTCTCGATGGATCCTCGCCGACCCAGGTGACCAGCGAAACGTATCGTCTGGTTTGCAATCCCGTCTGGTCGCCCGACGGTCAGTATCTGGTCGGTCGCAAACACTTCACCAGCCGGCGGTCGCTCGGTGCCGGCGAGTTTTGGATGTACCACCGCGACGCCGTTGCCAGCGGGGCGACCGCGGGCGTGCAACTGACCAAGCGACCCAACGACCAAAAGGATGTCAACGAGCAGGTTTTTTCACCCGACGGACGCTACCTGTATTACAGCCAAGACGTGACGCCGGGCGACACCTTTGAATACGACAAGAATTCGCACCAGGGCATTTACGCGATCAAGCGGTTGGACTTGATCGAGGGCACGACGGAAACCCTGATCCGCGGCCCCGGCGGAGCCTGCCGCCCGACACCGTCGCCGGATGGAAAAACACTGGCATTCGTTCGCCGTGTCGGGGCGAAGACCGGATTGCATTTGTTCGATTTGGAATCGGGCGCAATTCGATTGGTCGATGACAACCTGGAACGTGACATGCAAGAATCGTGGGCGATCCACGGCGTCTACAGCGCGTTTGATTTCACCCCCGACGGGCGATCCATCGTGATTTGGGCGAAAGGGAAAATTCGCCGGATCGATCTGGAAAGCGGCGATTCCGAAATCATCCCATTCCGCATCCGCGACAAGCGAACCGTCAAGACCGTTGTTCGCCACAAGACGCCGGTCGCCGAAGACGATTTCGATGTCAAGATGTTGCGCGACGTCTGTGTGTCGCCGAGCGGTGACCGCGTCGCCTATCAAGCACTCGGATACATCTACGTCAAATCCTTGCCCGACGGTGAACCCGTTCGTTTAACCGAACAATCCCGGCACTTTGAATTTGCACCATGTTTCTCCCGCGACGGCAACTACATCGTTTACACCACATGGAACGATCGTGATCTCGGAACGATTCGAATCGCATCGACCGATCCGGCGGCCGACGAAAACTGGATCGTGACCGATCAACCGGGGCACTACACCAATCCGACGTTTTCGCCCGATGGAAAACGGGTGGTGTTTGAACGCCGCGGCGGCGGCCACCTGCGGTCAGCGCTATGGTCACGTGAACAAGGGATTTACCAAATCAATTGGCGTGACGGAGTGGCAGAGCAGATCACCCAATCGGGCAGCGATCCACAGTTCGCCGCCTCGGGCGATCGAGTTTTCTTGACGCGACGCAGCGGCGGAAAAGAATCCGACAACGTCACCCTGTATTCGGTCGACCTTTCCGGCCAACACGCCCGCGATCACTACACCAGTGACTGGGCGACCGAGATGCAGATCTCGCCGGACGGCAAGTCGCTGGCGCTGATCGAGCGGTTTCATGTCTATGTCACTCCCTTTGTTCACGCCCCGTCGGCAATCAAAGTCGGTCCCGGCGGCAAGGGGTTGCCGATTGCCAAAGTCAGCGAACAAGCCGGCGACTTTGTGCATTTTTCCGGTGACGGTTCGGCATTGCACTGGTCCCTCGGACCTGAACTGTTCACCTGCGACGTTTCTCAAGCGATGGTCAAGTTGGCAACCGCCGGTGTTGAACCGGACGATGCTCCAACGGATCAGGCGGAAGCGGATCAGGCGGAAGCAGAGCAGGCGGATACGGATGCAGAAGCCCAGGCAAAGGAAACCGAAAACACCTCCCCGCCGGCTGTCCAGAACGTCCACATCGGCTTCACCCACCCCCACGCCCAACCCGATGAAACCCGTGCGCTGGTCGGCGGAAAGATCGTCACGATGGGCCCGGCTGGTGTGATCGAAGACGGCGTCGTCTTGATCCGCGGCAATCGAATCGTTGCCGTGGGAAGTCGCGAGGAAGTCGAGTTGCCGGACGATGCGATCAAAACGAATCTCAAGGGCCAAATCGTGTTGCCGGGTTTGATCGACACGCACGCCCACGGAGCCCAAGCGACCGACGGGATCACGCCTCAACAGAACTGGATCGATTACGCCCGTCTGGCGTTCGGCGTCACCACAATCCATGACCCCAGCAACGACACGCACAGTATTTTCGCGGCCAGCGAAATGACCAAGGCGGGCGTGATCCATGCCCCACGAACGTTTTCGACCGGCAAGATTCTGTACGGTGCGACGGGCTCCTACAAAGCCGAAATCGAATCCCTGGCCGACGCCGAGTTTCATCTCAAACGGATGAAGGCCGTCGGAGCGTTCAGTGTGAAAAGCTACAACCAACCACGACGCGATCAACGACAGCAAGTCTTGGCGGCCGCTCGAAAGCTGGACATGTTGGTCGTCCCCGAAGGCGGTTCGACGTTCATGCACAACATGACGATGATCGTCGATGGACACACCGGGATCGAACACACCTTGCCGGTGCAAACGGCTTATGACGACGTGATGGATCTATGGCGAGGCACCGGCGTGGGATACACGCCGACGTTGAACGTCGCCTACGGGGGGCTCTCGGGCGAGCGTTATTGGTACGAGATCGACGACCTGTGGTTGCACACGCGGTTGAAAACGTTCATCCCGCCCCACATCTTGAACCCCCGCGCCCGCCGCCGCGAAAAATCACCGTTGGAAGATTACAACCACATCAAGGTCGCCGAAATCGCCAGGCAAGTGGTCGAGCAGGGCGGGCTGGTTCAAACCGGTGGTCATGGTCAGCTTCCGGGAATCTGCACGCACTGGGAAATGTGGAGTTTTGTGCAGGGAGGAATGACTCCCATGCAGGCGCTCACTTGTGGAACGATCAACGGAGCGAAGTACTTGGGGCTGGATGACGATCTGGGATCGATCGAAGCAGGCAAGTTGGCGGACCTGATCGTGATCCGCCGGGGCGCCGATCCGACCAAGCAGATTCGTGACTCGGAAAAGATCCAATTCGTGATCGCCAACGGCAACCTGTTCGAAGCCGATCGGAT
>NZ_JBFHKV010000160.1:0-10914 GCF_041595215.1 Stieleria sp.
GCGGTCTCGTCCCGATTGAACGTGTAAACGATCCGCTGCAGGGGTGCCTCGGGAACGGCGACCGGCGTCTGGACCGTCACCGAAACCGTCGCCACCAGCAACCGTCGCTGCTCCAGCGATTCATGGCGCAAGCGTCGCACTTGGCCGCTCGTCTTTGGCCGACCATCACTGCATCCGGCCGATCTCCGCCCACCTCGTAACCACATGATCTTTCTTTCCACGAATCGATTGATGGCCGCGGGACTCCGCGTCGCTTTTCAACGCGCCATTTTACTCACAATCCCGCCCTTCGGGTGGACCACGTTTGAATGGCAGTCAACGATCCCGAGGTTGTTCCAATGCAATCGGCGGGTTGCCTTCGATTTCGGCCGGCCCAGCGCAGCGCCGAACGATTCGGCGGCGCCGACGACGACCTCACCGCGTGGACTTAGATGCAGAAGGTCAGAGAAAGTTTCCCGCCGTCGGATGCTTTATCCAGAATCAAGCTTCTGAACCCAGGCTGGCAACGGCGAGCGGAGCAGCGTCGTGGCTGGACCGTCCCGCAACGTCGGCCACCTTGACGCCCGTTTCGGCAAACTCGTAGCCGCGTCCGAAACCGACTTTGCGACGATCGATCGTGACCCAGTTCTTCAATCGAATGAACTCGGGATCGGCATGAAACCGTTGGATGTGAAACGGATCGCTGCCCGGGAAATTGTACGCGCCATAGGCCGAACAGACGCCCGACAAGCCCTGGTCTTTGGCCAGATGGACGGCCGCCGCGCTCAAATTAGATTTCTGACCGTAGGGAAACGCGAAGTAGCGAATCGGCTGCTCCACCAACTCGCCAAGCTCCGCCGTGGCGGTCACGATTTCATCGACCATCGTCTCGGGATCCTCGATCGCCCCGACGTCACAATGATTGCGGGTGTGCGCCCCGATTTCGATCCCCGACGCCGCCATCTGGCGAAGCTGCTCGGGCGTATTGACCTGCAACGGCTGACCTTCGGCAACATCGTGCGGAAACGGGCGATCGTGAAGCACAAAATCCAATGCGACGAAATACGTCATCGGAATCTCGTGCTCGATCAAAAATGGAATCGCCTGCTGGCAATTTTCCGCGTACCCGTCGTCAAACGTCACCGCGACAGCCACCCGATCGTTGCGACCGGATCGCATCCGTGTTTGAATTTCCTCCAGCGAGACCACGTCGACATGCTGCTTCAACCAAAGCATCTGACGTTGGAATTCACGATTGCCGATCGACCAACCATTCGGATGCGTGTCGGCGACGCGATGATAGAACAGCACGCACAACGGTGCTTGCCCTTCCGCTTCGAGTCGGTTGCGATAACGCATCCGCATCGGCAAGCTGCTGTAATAATAGGCGTGCAGTGCGAGTTCACGAATCTTCATCGTCACGGACATCGTGGTGCTTGGACTCTCTATGCGTGTTAAGGGTGGATCAAGGAACCTCGTGCCGAGGACACTAGGACTGCGGTTGACCGATCCCGAGTCCCGACTTGACCAGGTTCTTAAAGGTCACGCCGACCTTGACGACTTGTTGACGCAATTGGGCCGATCGCCTGGGGCTGCAGACTCGAATCTCCTGAGCCGGCATCAGCTCAGCCCGCCAGCGCAATTTGTACGGTTCATCTCCACGCATCATGTCAAACGTCGTTCGCCCCGTCTCAATCGATTGACGGATCGCGTGGCAAAACATGCTCAACCCCGGACGTAACGCTTCGGCGTCCGGGTCCATGCCTGATTGGTAAAAGTACCAACGGTCGTTGTCTACGATCGCGAAATGGGCCGCCACCGGAACACCATCATTGGTCGCAATGATCAATTCCAGTAACCCGGCATCGAGTAGTTGGGATGCCGCATCACGCAGGAACACGTCAAAGGGCGGATGGTCGAAACAGCCCGTCGTACCGGACGCGTGCCGACGTCGTTGATGAAGCGCGACGAAGTGATCCCACACCGCTTCGAGCTGTTGCTGGTTCTCCACCCGATCCACGCGAACCGTTCCCGTATCGATATTCTTCAGCGACTGGCGAACCTCGCGACGGCCGCTCTTGGATCGCATGCGGACGTATTCGTCCCAGGTGGCGGGCAGATCGATCGCGTAGCACCCCAACCCGTCGGCAAGTTCAACATCTAGTTTTTCCCGTTGCATCGCCTCGACCAACGTGTTCATCGTCCGATCCGATCGATCGACTCCGATCAACTCGATCGCATCCCAGAGCAGACATTGTTCGCCGGTGTCCTCGTTCGGATCCGCCGAGTGGGCCAACCAACGAGCGACCGCGGAACAGGCGTCGTCGATGTCACCATCGTCGACCAGCAGCGACAAGTGATCGGTACACGCTTTTCCAGAGCCCAGAAACTGGATCGTCTTCCCCGCTCCGACGCGACTCTCTAAACACCATGGCGCAAAGGCGATGATTTCGTCTTGCCGTTTGATTTTCAACACACACAAACGGTAATCGCCTTGGTAGGCACGCCACCAACTGCCCAACCACTCCCATCGTTGTAGCGGGTTGCGGGCGAGCTGGTTCCAGCGAGCCAGGTCGTCCGCGGAAAGTTGCTCGACGTTTGTGATCAATTCAACCGATGAAATCATGCTTCGTTCCGGCCAGGGATTCGGGTGCTTCCGAAAGCGTGCGAGGATCGGTCCACGCAAAGAACTGTGGGTTGAAGCATCGGCAAGGCAAACCGATGGAGGCAACTTGCCGAGGGAACTCGAATCACATCCGCCGGTTGCACCGTTTGTGTCGGCGGCCATTAGGGTCGACCCGCGTGTGAACTCCATCGGCCGACGGACACGAACCCACGGGCAGTCGCGCTGCCGCCCCTGCGGCCCCACCCTGAAACCAGTTCGCGAATCGATCAGTCCGCGCAACCGACCCCATCGAAACAAACCGAACGTGCCAGTGCGCCAAAAACAGCTCGCGGTCCGGATCACCGCAAGCCGCTTTGTTGGCAACGTAAGGTTAGCCAACGGTGGTCGTTCGTCGCGGAATTCGCGGTTCGGGACACAAGGACGGCTGTCACCAACCCACGATCGCAACGACATTCGACGTTTACGCTTTTGCCGTCCATGAGCCAAGCCACCCTTTCTCAACCGCGTCCGAAGTCGGCCCAGAAGATCGTCGCCGATTCGTTCTCCCAAAGTGTTGTGCTGATCAGCGTCCTGATGATCGTGCAGCGCGGCATCGGGTTCGTCCGCAGCTTTTATGTTTGCGGCACGCTGTCGGCAGCCGAAGTCGGCCGTTGGGATCTGGCGTTCAGCTTTTTGATGCTGGTCGCACCGCTGGCGGTGTTCGGTATCCCCGGCTCCTTCGGACGCTATGTCGCCCGGTTCGAAAAAAAGGGCCAGCAATCGCGTTTCCTTCGCCAGACCCTGTTGGCCTGTCTCGCGCTGACACTGCTAGCGTCCGTCTCGATCTGGTGGTTCCGAGAAACCGTCGCGCGATACTTTTTCGGCAGCGCCGACGATGCACCGTTGGTCTCGCTGTTGGCGATCGGGCTACCCGTCGTCGTGTTCTTTAATTTCGCCACCAGTTGGTTCTCGGGGAAACGTCTCAATCGATTCGTCTTTCGCATCCAGTTCGCACAAACCCTGTTCTTCGCCCTGCTGTGCGTCGTCCTGTTTCAACTGACTTCGGTCAGCGCGTTTTCGGTCATCGTCGCCTACCTGGTTTCCTGTTTCGTCGGCACCACACTTGCCGCCAGCTACACCTTGATCGACGGACGATCCGAAGCGGAGCACGGGGACGATCACGAAACGACCGACCCAGCCGATCCGATTTGGCGAAAGATCCTTCCCTTTGCCGTCTGGGTTTGGATCAGCAATGCGTTAATCAATCTGTTTTCGGTCTGTGACCGATTGCTGTTGGTCAACTTTTATCCCGATCAACAGGTCGACATTCAATTCCTGGTCGGCCAGTACCACACCGCTTGTATCTTCCCCTTGTTGCTGATGACGATCGGCGCGATGGCGGGCTCGACTGGGATGCCCTATTTGAGCAAGGACTGGGAATCGGGTGACCGCCAAGCGGTCGCCGATCGGATGAATCTGATGCTCAAAGCGATCGGTTTGTTCTGCGTCACCGCATCGGTCGGCATTCTGCTGCTCGCCCCGCTGTTGTTCGGTCAAATCTGGAAAGACAAATTTGCGATGGGCGAGTCGTTGTTGCCGATGACGCTTTGTTATTGTTCATTGGCGGCGATGACGATGGTTGCCCAAAAGTACTTCTGGTGCCTGGAAAAGACCTGGATCAGCAGTTGCTTTTTGCTGCTCGGGTTGGTCTGCAACTTCCTGGTCGGTCTGGCACTGATCGGCGACTTCGGCATCGATGGTGTCGTCGCCTCCACGTTGATTTCGCACGCGATCGTCTTGGCCGGTGTGCTGCTGATCAGCAAGTATCACAAGCTCCGAATCGATTTCGGCGTGTTTGTGATTTCCATCGCATTGTTTGCGCTCTGCTTCGGCAAATGGATCGCCCTGCTGTGCCTGATCCCCTTGCTGCTGAGCGTTTGGTTCACCCCTCTACTCTTCAGCGATCCGTTTCGTCGCCACGCGATCGCGAAACTTCGCTCCACTCTTGCTGGGAACACTCCATGAGTTTGGCAGAATTAATCGACCAACCAGAGTTTGGCCATCACGAAGCACCCCGACAGCAGACGCGCCGCGTGTTACTGCTGGGCAATGACGACCGCGTCCTGCTGGCCGTCGCGCGGGGATTGGGACGCAACGGCATCTCGGTCGACGTCGCCTGGTGCGATTCGGATTCACCGGCACTGAAATCCCAATATGTTCACGCGTTTCACTCCGTCGTCCCCTACTCGCCCCACGACGATCAATGGCTCGATGGCTTGCATCGATTGGTCAAGCAATATGACTACGATCTGGTCATCCCTTGCAACGATTATGCAGTCGTGCCGCTGCAGCTTGAACGCGAGAAACTGGATCCCGACACCCATTGGTACCTGATCAACGACGACGCCTTTCAGGTCGCGTTTGACAAAGCCAAAACAAGCCGCATCGCATCGGAGCTTGGAATCAACGTGCCGCGTGAATGTGAAATCACCGACGCCGACATTCAAACGGGTTTCTCGAACCGGGAATTCAGCCTGCACGACCGTCGCTCGCTGCGATTTCCGGTTTACGTCAAACCACGCTCCTCGATCACCGCATCGGACGTGACAAACAAACGTGCCGCGCAGCGGGTCGATTCGCCCGACGCGTTGGCTGAATACCTGATTCATGAGTTCCCCGACGACGGCGTGCTCATCCAGGAAAGTTTTTCGGGGGTCGGAATCGGCGTCGAAATCCTGGCCCACCAAGGACAGGTTCTGATGCAAATCCAGCATCAACGGCTACGCGAAACGATCGACGGAGGCAGCACGTACCGAGAAACGATCGACGAAATACCCGAGTTGACCGAAGCGACACGAAAACTGGTCCAGCATCTGAACTACACCGGGGTCGGGATGTTCGAATTTCGCTACAACCGCGAAACCGGTGACTGGGTGTTCCTGGAAATCAACGCGCGGTTCTGGGGATCGTTGCCACTGGCGATCGCCGCCAAAGCGAATTTCCCGTTTGCCTTGTATGAATTGTTGGTCAAAGGCCAAACAGACTTTCACACCAACCACACGATTGGCATCCGTTGCCGAAATCTGATCAACGATCTGCGTGCCTTCCGGCATCAGAAGGCAGAGGAATTTGAGCTGGAAAACTTGTTGTTCGGTAAGGACTATCTCGATTTCTATGCCCCCGATGATTGGCGTCCCCAGCTCGCCACGCTCGTGAATTTCGCCCGATCGGTACTGGGAAAATTCACGCGGCACTTCAAAGCTTCGATCGGTAGGAATCAACGCGTTGACGCGATAAACTAGGCCGGCCCGACCGATCGATTCCGCCCTGTTCCAGCGTGCTGAGCCTGATGCCGACCCCCAAACCACTCACCGACGAAGAACGCGCCACCTACGAATGGCAGATGTGGGTCCCCGACTTCGGCGAATCGGGGCAGGAAAGACTGAAGGGCGCATCGGTGATGATCTCGCGGGTCGGCGGCGTCGGCAGTGTGGTAGCGTACGAGCTTGCCGCGGCGGGAGTCGGAAAAATGGTGCTCGCGCACGCCGGCAACGTGAAGCCGAGCGACCTGAATCGCCAACTGTTGATGACACACGATTGGATCGGCAAGCCGCGGATCGAGTCCATTCGACGCCGGTTGTTGGAATTGAATCCTCGGCTGGAAATCGTGGCCGTGGGAGAAAACGTCAGCCAGTCCAACGCCGCCGAATTGGTCGCCCAATGTGACATCGTCGTCGACTGTGCGCCGCTGTTTCCCGAACGATTCGCGATGAACGAACAAGCGGTGTTGCAAAACAAACCGATGGTCGAATGTGCGATGTACGAATTGGAAGCACATCTGACGACGCTGATTCCGGGCCGGTCGCCCTGTCTACGCTGCCTGTTCCCCCAAGAGCCGCCGACCTGGACCCGCCAATTCCCCGTCTTCGGCGCCGTCTCCGGCACCGTCGCCTGCATGGCAGCGATGGAAACGATCAAAACAATCGCTGGAATCGGCGACCCGCTCGCCGGCCGTTTGCTTAAAATGGATTTACGGGACATGAGCTTCCACCGGCTCAACGTGACTCGTCGTCCCGATTGCCCCACCTGTGGCCACCTGCCACCGGATCCCTCCACGGACGTCGCATGAAAGTCATCATACCTACCGCGCTGCGAAAACATACCGACGGGCAGAATCATCTCTCCGTCACCGCCACGACAGTCGAAGACGCCTTGAAGCAAGTCGTCACGGCGCACCCGGAGCTGCGCAGCAGCCTGTTCGATGACCGCGAACAATTGGTTTCGTTCGTCAACGTCTTTGTCAATGATCGCAACATCCGTGACTTGGAAAACGAAGCGACGCCGCTGACCGAATCGGACGAAATTCTGTTGGTACCGGCGATCGCCGGAGGTTAAACGCATGTCGGAGAAACCACTTCTGGCGCGAGAAGAGACGGCTCGCTACGCGCGGCATCTGACATTGCCGGAAGTCGGCACCGATGGCCAGGTCAAACTGAAATCGGCCTCGGTCTTGATCGTCGGAACCGGGGGACTGGGGTCACCGGTCAGCCTGTATCTGGCCGCCGCCGGCGTCGGCCGGCTTGGGATCGTCGACTTTGACCGCGTCGAGTATTCGAATCTGCAGCGTCAAATCATCCATGGCTCCGACGACGTCGGCCGACCCAAAGTCCAGTCGGCTGCCGAATCCATCCGACGCGTCAATCCTTTGATCGAAGTCGACCAGCACGACGAAGCGTTCACCAGCGCCAATGCGATGCGGATCGGCGCCGAGTATGACATCATCATCGATGGCACGGATAACTTCGCCACACGATATCTGGTCAACGACGTCTGCGTGCTGCTCGGCAAACCAAATTGCTACGGCAGTATCTTTCGATTCGAAGGCCAGGCGTCCGTGTTCGGACTTCCCGGCGGACCCTGCTATCGATGCCTGTACCCGAAACCGCCCGATCCCGGAATGATCCCCAACTGCGCCGAAGGCGGGGTGCTGGGGATCTTGCCAGGCATCGTCGGAACGATCCAAGCGACCGAAGCGATCAAGTTGATCCTGGGGATCGGCGCGTCCCTTTCCGGCAGACTGCTGTTGCTCGATGCCCTGGAGATGAAGTTTCGCGAATTAAAAGTCAGCCGAGATCCGAAGTGCCCGGTGTGTGGCGACCAGCCGACGATCACCGCGCCGATCGACTACGACCAGTTCTGCGGGACGCCCAAACAGGACACCGCGCAGAGCCCCTGGGACATCGAGCCGACCGAATTGAAACGGCGGATGGACGCCGCCGAGCCGATGACGATCTTGGACGTCCGGCAGCAACATGAATATGAGATCTGCAATCTTGGCGGGACGTTGATTCCGCTCGATGAATTGCCGACGCGAACCGACGAATTGGATCGTTCGTTGCCGATCATCGTCCACTGCAAAATGGGCTTGCGAAGTGCCAAAGCCGTCCAGTTGTTACGCGACGCCGGATTCACCGACGTCAGTAATTTGAACGGCGGGATCAATCGCTGGTCCAAACAGATTGATTCCTCCGTACCGACGTATTAGTGCTGCAACCGCTTGATGACAGCGGGACGAAATCGGGGCAACGGAGAGCTTGGTCAAAAAATGGGTTGGTCAAAAAATGGGGAATGGGTGCGGGGCGGTCTCACGTGGTAGCGAACACGTATGCGAGGGTTTGACGGAGCCGATCCGCCTACGCTAGGCGTCCATCGCGGCCCACTATTTTTTGACCATTCAATTTTTTGACCAACCCGTCAGCCCTCCCTCAACACTCCGTCGTTAAGTTCAAAACGCTGATCAGCCAGCACTTCGGCTTCTTCGTTGCTGTGCGTGACGTGCAGCGTCGTGACTCCGGTGGTCGTTTTGACCCGTTTGAGCAACTCGTGCATTTCCGCCCGGGTCGATTCGTCGAGCGCACTGAGCGGTTCGTCGAGCAACAAGACGGCGGGGCGAAACGACAGCGCCCGCCCGAGTGCGACGCGTTGTGATTCACCACCACTGAGCGCGTCCACTTTGCGTCCCAACAACGGCATGATCCCGAGCACTTCGGCGAGTTGAGATATTCTTTCGTCGATTTCGCTTTGCGGACGTTTCCGCAACCGCAGCGCGAACGCCAAATGTTGTGCGACCGTTAGCGTGGGAAAGAGCGCCAGATCTTGGGGGACATATCCGATCTGGCGATCACCCGGCAACCAAGTCGTCACGTCCACGCCATCGATCAAAATCCGCCCCGACGTGATCTTGCGCAACCCGCAGATCGATTCCAGGATCGTCGTCTTGCCGCGACCGGTCCGCCCCATCAGCACCGCGTATTTCCCGCGGGGCACTTGCATGCAGATGCCCGAGAGCGAGAACTCGCCGGCATGAATGGAAACATCGTCCAGCTCGATCACGCGTTCAACCCCGTTCCCAGCACGCGGAGAATCAACAACACGACGACCGCCATCGCAACCATCAACAGCGAGACGGCGACGGCGGCGTTCAACTGACCGATGCTCAATTCCAAAAAGACCGTCGTCGAAAGCACCTCGGTCCGCATCCGTGTCGCCCCGGCAAACACCAGGATCGGCCCGAACTCGCCGAGCGCCCGAGCCCAGGCAATCGTCGTCGCGGCGATCATCCCGCGCCACGCCTGCGGCAGCGCGATTTGCATGAAAGCCTGCCCCCGCGTGCAACCCAGCGTCCGCGCCACGTCTTCGGCACGCGGATCGATTTGGTCAAACGTCACCCGCATCGTTCGCACTGCAAACGCACACGCGACCGAGAACTGGGCGAGCACAACGGCGGGCCATTGATACGTGACCGGAAAACCGACGCTGTCACGCAACCAGGCTTCCAATTCCCAACCGAAAATCGGCAGATGAAATAAAATCAACAGACTCAATCCCAATACCAACGGTGGCAACACGATCGGAATATCGACCAGGGTGTCAACCAGCCAACGGCCGGGGAATCGATACCGCGACAACAGGTACCCCAGCGGCGTCGCGACCCACAACGACAACACCGCCGCCGCCGAACAACTCAAGATCGTCAATCGAAACGCAGCCTGAATCTCCGGCTTTCGAAGTGCATCGATAAAGTCGCTCGGGGAAGTGAACACGACATCGGCGGCCAACAGCAGCACAATCAAGATGATGAAGCAGGCCGAGATCCCGCCCATCACCAAGAAGAACGGCGTGTCGCTGCGACGCCGAAACGTCGGCGACGAAGTAGCTTTCACCGGCTCACTCATCAGTCACATCGTTGCCGAGATTCTGCCAACGAAATCCTTCGGCGGCGAAGATGTCTTGCGACTCGGTGGAGCAGATTTGTTGGAACAATCGCGATGCCAGGTTCGGATACGGCGACTCTTTGGCGACCGCCCAGGGCTGGGTGGCAACGCTACATTCGATGCCTTGAATGCGGATCGCGTCCAAGAATTCTGACGCACCAGCCGCGTTGCTCAAGTACGCCACCGCGGCGTCCAGCGAACCGGTCTGCAATTGGTTGACCAGCATGTCGCCGGTCGGCGTTTGAACGGTCACGTTGGGCATGATCTCTTGCTGCACCCCGCCTTCGCGAAACGTGTTCTGAGTGATCCAGCCCATCGCGCATTGCTTTTCGTGGCCGATCCCCACACGCAAACCTTCTTTGGCCAAGTCACGCAGCGAAGCGATCCCCTTGGGATTTCCTTTCTGCACCAAGATCACCAATTCATTCTGCGAAACGGGAACGGGTTCGGGAAACAGGTCGTGGACTTGGTTCATGAATTCACTGTCACAGGCAAAGTACGCGTCCGGATGCTGGCCGGCTTTCATCTGCGCCACCAAGATGCCGCACCCGTTGTAGACGCGATTGACCTTCACCCCTTCGCGTTTTTCAAACGCCGCGATCGTGTCTTCGATCGCCGGACGCAGCATCGATCCGGCGAACACGGACAATTCGGGTTGGTCGGCCCAGTTGTCACCGCCGGAGACGCGGAAGCCGTGATCGGCGTAATGCTGCAAACCTCGATCAGCGGATGAAATGTAGCGGGCGAAATGCAACGCATCGGCGGAATGCTGGGTCGACGCGATCACCCCGACGGAAATCTGTGACGCCGTCGCGGCCAACTCGGGGATTTCGACAAAGGTCAAATCGGGATAGGTGTGCAACACCGCGTCGTACACGATCCCGGCGTCGGCGGCACCGATCTTGATGTCGTTGGCCACTTCATTGACGGTCCCACGATACGCTTTGGTCGCTTTATCCAAGCTGTCCCAGCGACCGACCTCACTTAACGATTCACGAACGACCTTGCCGATCGCCGCCGAATCCGGACTTGCCAAGACCACGCGGACATCCTCAC
>NZ_JBFHKV010000161.1:0-10904 GCF_041595215.1 Stieleria sp.
GAAACGTCTAGCGAGGAGCCGCCAGGAAGGTTGATACTGGGGTTGCTCGTAGCTCGGTGTCGGTTCGATCTCAAACCAACGGCCATCTTGCAGCCTGACCTCTGCCCACACATGAACATCCTGCGGCAGAACCGACGCATGACCTGCCATTGGGTCAAACGAATCAGGGCGGACGTAAAACCCCGTGACCAAACGCGACGACAGGCCAATCTCTCGAGCCATCAGCGCCGCCGAGGTGGCAAACAGATGGTCGCCACCGCGACGCGAACGCAGAAACTCCTCCAGCGAAGTCGCGGCAGATTGACCACCGCGATCAAAAACGAATTCCGTTCGGAGATGGGTAACGATCGTCTGTAGTTTGTCGTAGGGTGCTTCTAACTCTTTTGTCCAATCAGAGACGTATTGGTGCAACAGATCTTTCCGGTCGCCTTTCTCATCGCCAGTAAGGTCAACTCGAAGCGTCGCCCGAATTTGATCTTCGGTTAATCCGACACTTGCTACGTGGACCACCGTCAGCGGAGGCACCTTCTCGCGACCGGGCATGAAGAAACTGCCATCTTCTGCAATGCCAAAGAAGTCTTGTCGATCCACTTCCTTGATGTGGATGCCGGCAGTCAGCATTGGAACGGGGAGGCGTTTTGAATCGAGTCGAATGACCTTGAGCAGGCCGACAGAGATGGCGTCTGAAGAATCGTTAAGCGAGTTGCGCATCATCGGGTCAAAGAACCAGGGCGCACCGTCCAGATTGATTCGAGTGAGCGACTCAGTTTTCGGACCGGCTGTCTGAATCCAGTCTTGCCCGTTGAATTGGTCATAGCGATGCAGGGCTAAACGAATGCCAGTGGGGCCATCCCACTGAACGACGCTGGCGTCTCTCGCATCCTCAAAATGGCGATGCTTCTTCGCTGGCATACGTTCGATCGAGAACGTCCCGCCGCCCTGTTCGCTTTTGGAGGCTTGTTCATGCATGGGAATGGTGTTGTCGTTCCCCATCGCTTGCCTTCGCTCCCACTTGGTCTTCTTCTTGGGTTCGCCAATCATGTCGTTGGCCATGTCGAACAACGTCGATTCAGTGGATTCCAGAAAGATGTCCGAGTCCACGGCACCGAACGATTCGGCGTGATCCTTGGCTGCGATCGCGGCTTCGCCGGTCCCCACACCACTCCGGGCCGCCGAGTCTGACCAATCATTGCCGCCGCTGGTTGGCATGAATCCGATGGCGAAACGCTCTGATGAGGTGACTCGATCTTTCACCGCGTAACCTCCACCGGCTAAGACCGCGACTGTGATGATCAATAGGCTCGGTCGCAGCGTCCAGCTTCGCTCGACGGAATCGGGCATCGCTAAATCAAGACGCTCCCAATGGTTCGCGATGAGGTGCCAAACGCAACCGAGCATCCAGACGATCGGCAACACGACTGCATGTGGACTGTCCGAGATCGACGCACTGAACAAAACCAGAAATCCGCTGATCACCAATGACAGCGATTGCGTCCGCTGGGTTGTCGCCGCAACTGCCACCGCCAGCGAAATCGCTCCAAATGTCGTCAGTGCCGACATCTCCAGTGCAATGGGCGAACCGAACGCTCGTGCGAACAGTGCGAATAGAATGGGCGACATCCACACCAACAAGGTTGCAAGAGCGGACGCCTGTTTCGCTCGCTTAGATTGATCCGTGATCGACTTGGCGAATTCTGCGACGACGAAGGCAATGCAAAGCGCCGCTATCTCGCCAAGAAACCAAACTCGAGATTCCACGAAATAGCGAAGCGGAATCACCGACGCAATTGCCAGCACAGCCAGTAGGATTGTCTCAACGCGTCTACGCGACCAGATTGGCATCTCGCACCTCCGTCCAAAACGAAAGCAGTTGGCTTGCCAAGTCTTGATCGCGACGAAACACTCGATGCGAATGCATTCCCTTCAATCGTGGATTGGTGGATGGATCGGAAATGCAAGCGGTGATGTCGCCACAGTGATTTGATGAAATCGTGATCGTGGCATGCTGGACCAACGGATAGCCAAGTTGACAATCAGCGACTCCTTCGGCTGGAACGTCGGCCAGTGCGTCCATCATCTGCGAAAAGCCTTCTCGACCTCGACGAACATGCAGACAGCGATTCCCAATGCGCACGCGCAGAGGCACGGCCGACTGGTGTACGTTGGCCAACAAACTCGCGGCGACTCGAATTCGATCAGCGAGTTGCTCTCGATCCGGGGTGTGAGAAACGTCAACCAGGACGTCCACATTCGCGCACTGTGGACCGCTCCTCTGCGTCACGACGAGATCCCCTGTCCTTGCCGTCGCAACCCAATTCACCTGCCGCATGCAGTCACCACGCCGGTATTCGCGGACACCGAGAAAGTCTCCGGTACGACCATTCCGATTCCCTTCACCCGACTCGGCAGTCCGCCGACCCGACATCGCTGTTTGGCCTGCAATCGGAAACACCTTCGGCCAAACCGTCACGGGCGAAACGTCTTTCAGCCTCCGCTTTGCAGTCCAGATTCCAAACGGAAACGAGCACGTCATCACGGGATCGCTGTCCGGGTATCGTCCTCGCAGTTCGGGCCGAACCGAAAAACGATAGGTAGCGATCGAGAGAGCTCGAACGAACGCCAGTGCAACGGTGGGGACGGTCACTTCGTCGCTTTTGGATTTGCGATCCAAGAATCCTTCAATCGCTAGTCCCCAAACGGGAATCGGAAGTCGATTCCTTGCGGTTAGTCGCAGTTCACAGAGATCCTCTTCATGAACCTGAGGTTTGCTAGAATTCAATGAGCAATGCACAGCGCGAACAGCGATCGCGGGCCATACGACTCCGACAGCCATGACCGAGGTCAGTGACGCCGCCAAGGTCCAGCCGATGGGGGCGAGGTAGAGCCCGACGATCACACTGGTCATCGTGGCGAGAAAGAACCATCCGACGGGTTCCTTTAACCAGTAAACAAAACGATTGGCCCAAGGGCAAAAATCTGTCGTCAGCAATCGTGCTGACCAGTTTTTGCCCACGGCTGCGTCATGAACAATTGCCATGATGACGCACCTCCGGTACGGGATTTCTATAAGGGGAACAAATGCGACGAGCCGATCAGACCCGTGGCGGTCCCCTTACCGAAATGCCGTCCCAAACGATTTCTTGCAGCTGCAAGCGGCTAGGATGAATGACCACCCGCCGAGGTTGGTGGTCGGTACCAAAGAGGGGCAATTGGACAATGAATGCGGCATTTCGCGAAGCGAAAAAGCTCTGGCAGATGCTGCAGCGATCGGAATCATGGTCGTTTGGACGACCCTGTTCAGCCGGATTGCCACTGTCAGCGGGCAACCGCCCTGTTCTGTCCTCACCATGCCCGGCTGAATGCGCATGCGACGCAGGATGTGCACACGAGTGATGACAACACGAATGTTGTCGAGCCTCCGTTACCGTGACTTGGCTGTCCGAGTGAACGCAACAAGAACTTGTTGATTCCACGCAGCCGAGATGCATCCAACCGGCAACGTTACCAATCAGCAACGATGCGATGCACAGGTGGGCACAGAGATGGCGAGAAACGTACAAGGTCCAGACCAATCGTAGAGTGACAGCAGGCACATCGGCGCGATTAAAAAAACAAATGCGACGCTGAGCATTTCGGTCCGACCAAGGAACGATTTAATTTTCGTTCTTCCCCTACGAAAGGTCAATAGCGACGGTTCGCTCTCTCCCGCGCGATCACCAATTCTTAACCACAAAAGTTTTCCGGCCTCTTGACGAACTGTTCGCAGGCACCCATCGTATCACGCACAACAAGTCCTTGGTCGGATCACTTTCAACATCTGTTCCCTCGCCCCGAATGTCCTCGATGGCTTCGTACGTCCGACCAATTGTCATCAGCCTGCTGTGTGGAATGGCCGCCATTGGCCATGCCCCTGCGTGGTTGCATGTCGCTGGTTGCGATCACGAGAGCCATCGGCAGGTAACATCAGCGTCTGTATCGACCGACGCTCGTTCTTGCGGGCACAGTTGCTGCCAGCATGCTGCCCCAAAGACGGATGGCAACGCCGAAGAAGCGGCGAGCGAGGACTCCAGTCAACCACACGAGGAGCACGACTCCGACTCCTGCTTGATCTGTCAGTCGCTCGGGTTGCCCAATGGCATCGCTTGGCACCTGGACTCGCCGTCGACGCGTCAAGAGATCTTTGAACTGATCAACGTCTCCAGTGTCATTGCTCCCGAATCGACTTCTCTGTCGATTCCACAGCCCCGCGGTCCGCCTACGCCGCTCGCGTAGTGTCTCTCCGCCTTGATGTGATAACTGCGCTCGTTAGCGGGTGCTCGTTGTTGCTGCCTGGACTTCACAAACCAACACGTCCCGCCGCGTGCGGTGCAGTTGGTCAACGGTCCGACCAAACCCGATCGGCTGTGCCGGCGCGGCGGGGCACCTTTTATTCTCGTTTCTTACGGCTTTGTTGTTTGCACCTGTCACGGTCACGTTGCCGCGGTGCGTTCCTCAGCCGTTGTCGGACCACACGACCTGAAAGCATCACTCCGAAGCGTGTGCGGACCAACGTTTGGTCATCTCGCCTTCGGAACGTTCCCGACGGCTTTCGGCTTCTGCCACCCGCCGCTCGGCCCGTTGCAGTATGAGTGCACTCAAGTCGAGTAGATCGCTGGCGAACGGTCTGCCAACAACACTGCCGCAACTTCAGCGTGTCGTTCCCGGCCCCACAACTAGGATCCAAGACCCGCTTGATGTTCGGCGTCAGCCGCCTCGGTGATCAGCTGCAAAGAATCCGGTGCTTCGATCGTCGACAGCGAGTTCGACCGGTCATTGCATCGACGTCTCCAGCGGACGGTGTAGCGCTACCGAGAGCGGTATTCGCTTGGCGACAACTGCATGATCTTCCGAAAACTGCGACTGAAATGCGCGTGATCGTAGAAGCCACATTCGTGGGCAATCTCGGAAACCGTTTTGTCCGATTCTAAGAGCATCCGCGCGGCGTGCTCCACGCGGATCCGTACCAGGTATTGTCTCGGCGAAGAGCCAAAGCCGCGGCGAAACCGTCGCTCGAAGTGACTGACCGACAGCCCCGCCATCTCGGCAAGCTGGTCCGTCGAGAGCCGGTCGGCAAAGTTCTGATGCAGGTGCGTGATGACCTTGGCGAACGCATCCACCGTCCCCGACGGTGTCTGAATCCGTTCGATCTGACGTGAAAAACCTGCCACGCCGATCACCCGATTGCGTTGATCCCGTAGAGGGATCTTGCTGGTCATCACCAGCCTCGGCGACCCCGCATCCTCAGGAGCACTTTCGACGCGGTCCACAATCGGCTCGCCGGATTCCATCACCGCCGCGTCATCGGCCCTGTATTCGTCGGCACGTGACTTGGGGAAAAAATCGTAATCCGTCCGGCCGATGGCCTCTGCTTCCGAAGCCACCCCGCAGTACTCACAACCGCGGCGGTTGAGCGCGATGAAGCGTCCGCGGCGGTCTTTGACAAAGAAGGACAAGCCGGGAAGAAAGTCAAACAACAAGAAGACTTGGCTATCCGGCCCCAAACGGCCAAGAAACCGTTCACGCAGATCGGTATTTTCCATGCATGGATTTTACACGAGAAAGATTCTTCCGTGCAAGACAATCTCAACCCTTTTGCACACAATAACGAGCATGAAACACACTTTCACCCAAATCCTGCTGCTCGCCGCGGTCTCGTCTGCTGCCGGCGGATTGCCCGCTGCTGACCTCGATTTCAATCGGGATATCCGACCGATCCTGTCGGACAAGTGCTATTTCTGTCACGGGCCGGACGACGAAAACCGCGAAGCGGGGCTTCGTTTCGACATCCGCGAGGAGGCGATCGACGCCATCGAGGCCGGTGAGCTGGTCGATCGCATTGACAGCGATGACCCTGACATGATCATGCCGCCTCCACGGGCGAAACTGCCGCTCACTGAAAAGGAAAAGCGGCTGCTTGAGCAATGGGTCGAGCAAGGTGCTCCCTACGCGGGGCACTGGGCTTTTGAGAAATTGCCTCTGGCGGTCGATGTTCCGCCCAGCGGCGATTCCGATTGGCCACGAGAGACGCTTGACCGATTCGTGCTGGCGAAGCTGAATGAACAGGGGCTCTCGCCAAGCGACGAAGCGGACCCTGCCCGCTGGCTTCGCCGGGTCACGCTCGACCTGACGGGATTGCCTCCCACGCTCGAGCAGATCCGGTCTTTTGACGAGTCGCTGCACGCCGATCCGCAACAAGCTTATCAGGACGTCGTCGATCGCCTGCTGGCTTCCACTGCGTTCGGAGAGCAGATGGCGGTCGCTTGGCTCGACGCCGCCCGCTATGCCGACTCCTATGGCTATCAATCTGACAAGCTCAATACCCAGTGGCCTTACCGCGACTGGGTCGTCGACGCGTTCAACGACAACTTGCCATACGACCAGTTTTTGACCTGGCAGCTTGCCGGCGACCTGCTGGAAAACCCGACACGCGAGCAACGGGTCGCGACGGCATTCAACCGCATCCATCGGCTCAACAACGAAGGTGGAGCCGTATTCGAAGAATGGCGTTTGGAAAACGTCGCCGACCGCGTGCACACGTTCGGAACCGCCGTCCTCGGCTTGACGATGGAATGTTGTCGCTGCCACGATCACAAATATGACCCGATCCCGATGCGAGACTATTACTCGCTTTCGGCTTACTTCAATTCGATCGACGAAAGTGGCGTGTACGATCGCACGGAAAAAGTCCCGTGTCCGTCGCTGCTGCTGCCTACCGCGGACCAGGAGGTGGCATTGCAGGACGCCAAGCAGAGGATCCTGGAAGCCGAAAAAGAATCTGCGAAACAGCTTGCCGAAGCGAAAAAGCGTTATCAACAATGGGCACCGGAGCCGGGAACGCCGCTCGAAATCCCCGATCTGCGAATCGCGCTAGCGTTTGACCAGGATTTCGACAACTCGATCAAGGAGATCTACCATCCGTCCGAATCGGATCGCAGTTGGACGCAGATGCCAAGCCTGGTGGCTGTCGAGGATTCGCCGATCGAGCGTCTGGAGAATTCAATCGCGGCGGATGCTCGGGACGGTGACGCACCGCCAACTCGACGTGCGCTTCAGCTCGATGGGGAACGCGGGGTCACCGTACACGGAATCGAACCGTTTGACCGCTGGCTGCCGATGTCGGTCGTGGTGACCTTCCGAGAAACAGTGCGGTCACCCCAGCGTAGCCTGATTGCCCATCACACACGCGGCACTGATTGTGGGTACAACGGCTGGGACTTGACGATCGAAGACGGGCACCTTGAATCTCGCATGGCTCGGGTTTGGCCTGGCAACGCGATCAGTGTGCGGACGACCGAGCCCATTGCTGTGGACAGGTGGCATCAAGTGACGGCGACCTACGATGGTTCGTCACGTGCTGCCGGCTTGAAGCTCTATCTCAACGGCGAGGAATTGGAAACGCAAATCGTCCGCGATCGCTTGAAGAAGCGTTGTAACGTCAAGGTCGATCATGGCGGCGAATTCGTCGTGGGGCAACGGTTTCGCGCCCGAGGCCTGGCCGGCGGGCTGATTGACGATGTCCGCGTGTACGACCGCGAATTGACAACCGTCGAGTTGAAGACGCTGGCGTTCGGTCAACAACCGTTCGACGCCGACAAGCCGGGCTTCGACTACTACGCTTCCGCGATCGACGAAAAGGTTCGTGCCGCGATGTCCGAGTTGACAGAAGCCCGCAAGGCCTTTGTCATGGCCGAAGAAGTGATGGACGAGATCCCGATCATGGAAGAATCCGAGACGCCGAGATCCGCACACGTTTTGGCACGCGGTGAATACGATGCGCCGAAAAACAGCGACACGCTCGTCAACCGCCAAACACTCTCCGGGATTGCAATTGCCATGCCCGAAGACGCGCCGAACAATCGCCTCGGTCTGGCACGCTGGGTGACCGACCCACAACATCCGCTGACTGCGCGAGTTGCCGTCAACCGTTTTTGGGGAAACTTTTTCACGTCGCCCCTGGTTCGCACCCCCGAAAATTTCGGCTCCCAAGGCGATTTGCCGACACACCCCGAGTTGCTCGATTGGCTTTCGCGTGACTTTGTCGACAGCGGTTGGGACGTCAAACGATTATGCAAGTCGATCGTGCTGTCATCGACCTATCGACAGGACTCATCGGTCACACCCGACAGGCTCGCGGCCGACCCCGACAACCAGTGGCTCTCGCGCGGCCCGGCCCACCGATTGGGCGCCGAACAGATCCGCGACTTGGCACTTGCGGCGTCCGGGTTACTCGATCGCGAACTGGGCGGGCCGCCGGTTTCGCCCTACCAACCGGGCGAGGATCTGTGGAAAGAATCCAACGGCATGTCGCCTCCCTATCAGCAATCGGTCGGCAAGGCTTTGTACCGACGGTCACTGTACTCCGTTTGGAAACGCACCGCTCCACTGCCCAACATGATGGCGTTCGACACGACGACGCGAGAGGTCTGCACGGTGGAACGCTCCCGAACGAATACCCCCTTGCAGGCGCTGGTGTTGCTCAACGACGTGCAGTTTATCGAAGCGTCCAGGGTGCTCGCAGCAGACCTCGCCGTGCAGCCGACTGGCGAACAACTTGAAAACGCATTTCTGCGGCTGACCGGCCGGGCACCTGATCAGGTGGAGCGACAGAGACTCGGCGAACTGCTCGCCGATGAAGAGGCTTACTATGCCGCGCATCCCGATGCCGCGGAAAAACTGTTGGCGCTCGGCGATGCGGAGCTCAATCCCGATGTTGACGTCGCCAAACTTGCCGCACTCACCAACGTTTGCCAGGCCATTCTGAATCTCGACGCCACGATCTGGAAACGTTAACAATCTTCAAGATCACGCGTCCTTCAATCCGTACTTTCAGCCCCCTTTCCATGAATCAGCCATCATTTGCGTTCAATCGCCGGCACTTTTTCAGGACCAGTTCAACCGGTGTGGGCGTCGCGGCACTCGCCAGCCTGCTGGGCACGTCAGGCGGAGCGTCAGCGCAAGCGGCGAGCGGAGGATTGTCCGCCGGGACACACTTCGCGCCAAAGGCCAAACGGATCATTTACTTGTTCCAATCCGGCGGCCCTGCCCAGCAGGACCTGTTTGACTACAAGCCGCTGCTCAACGAAATGAATGGTCAAGAGATTCCTCCGGCGGTACGCGGCGAGCAACGGCTGACCGGCATGTCCGTCCACCAATCGTCTCTACCGCTGGCTGGCTCCGCATTTAAATTTGCGCAGCACGGCGAGTCGGGGGCGTGGTTGAGTGAATTGCTGCCGCACCATCGCGACATTGTGGATGATGTCTGCTTCATCAAGTCGATGCACACCGAAGCGATCAACCACGACCCGGCGATCACGATGTTCCAAACCGGATCGCAAATCGCGGGACGACCGTCGTTGGGTGCGTGGCTGTCGTACGGTCTGGGAAGCGAAAACGAAGATCTGCCGGCATTTATCGTGCTGGTTTCGGCGGGCCAGGGAGGCCAGCCGTTGTACGCAAGATTGTGGGGCAACGGATTCCTGGATTCCAAGTACCAAGGCGTGCAGTTTCGCGGCGGCAGCGACCCCGTCCTGTATCTCTCCAATCCAGAAGGCATCCCCGCGTCGCGTCGCCGCGCTCAGTTGGATGCCATCAACGGGCTCAATCAACATCAGTTTGCCAAAGAGCTCGATCCAGAGATTGAATCGCGAATTGCGCAGTACGAAATGGCTTACCGGATGCAAACCTCGGTGCCGGACGCGGCCGATTTTTCCGACGAACCCGAGTCGACCTTCCAGCTGTACGGGAACGACGCCAAGACGCCGGGCACGTTTGCGGCCAACTGTTTGCTGGCCCGACGACTGGCCCAGCGGGACGTGCGGTTTATCCAGCTTTACCATCAGGGCTGGGATCAGCACTCGAACCTGCCGAAACAAATCAAGGGTCAGGCCGCTGAAACCGATCAAGCCTCAGCGGCGTTGGTGAAGGACCTCAAGCGACTGGGACTGCTCGACGACACGCTCGTCATTTGGGGCGGTGAGTTTGGCCGCACGTCTTACACCCAAGGCGTTTTAACCACGGACAACTACGGCCGCGACCATCACCCGCGTTGCTTTACCACGTGGATGGCTGGCGGAGGCATCAAGCCCGGCATGACCTACGGAGAGACCGATGAGTTCGGATACAACATCATCCGCGATGGCGTGCATGTTCACGACTTCAACGCGACGATCCTGCACCTGATGGGAATCGACCACGAACGTCTGACCTTCAAGTACCAGGGCCGCCGATTCCGTCTGACCGATGTCCACGGGGAAGTCTTGCATGACGTCCTGGCGTAATTTCCTAGCATGCGTGCCTGGCGGTGCGATCGATCACGATGCAGGCGGCGATCGCCAATGGAAGGAATCAATCAGGGGTTCCGTAGAGAGTTGTATCCATTCGACCAACTCCGGATCCATGAACGGCTAAGGGTGTTGTTTGGAAAATCGCTGGAGGCCATCGTCAAACACGCTCTGCGTGAGACCGTCGTCCACAAGAATGCTTGTCACGCCGAGACCAGAGACTTCATGGATGTTCCTCATCTCATCATCGAAAAACAGCATTCGATCGTACTCCACTTCGGTTGTCGTGCGAAGGGATTCGAAGTGCTTCAGCTTGGATGACGGGTAGATCTCGGAGTACGCAAAGCGATGCGTCGCTTCCAAGAGCTGCAGCAGCTCCATTGCCCAGCTTGGCTGCTCCGTTCTGGATGCCACGGCGGTGACAATCTGCCTCTTATCACAGAAATCGAGCACCTGCATGACATCAGAATAAAAACGCACCTGCCTGCCGCCGCGATCGAAGAGTCGCCCTTGCTTCATCCGGAATGGAGGCGAGAGGCAATCACACCACGTCCCGCCACAATCCCAGAGGGTGAAGTCAAGGTC
>NZ_JBFHKV010000162.1:0-10861 GCF_041595215.1 Stieleria sp.
CCCAATTCTGCGCTGCCGCTGCCGGTGCCGATCGTACCGCCGAGACCGTAGTCAAATCCTTGCGTGGACGACGAGTTGCCCGTCTTGTCCATCGATCGTTCGTCGCGGTTTTCGACGTCCGTGCTTTCGGCGATCAGAATGGACAACGTGTCGCCGCGGTTGCGGGCGGCGTAGTCACGGTACTGGTCGAGCTGATTATTGCTGCGTCGCTCGAACAGACTCTGCCCCAGCGACGGTTGTGTGGTCACAGCGATCGCCAACAGGACGAGCGCCGGTTTGATGAACGCGACAATGACCGACGACGGGATCACTTGGCGTAGCGGGTGATGGGCATGGCGTAGCGGGTGATGTTCATGGTGCATCGTTATCGCCTCCGTGGGGTCGAAGAAACGGTTGCCAGATTGGGGCCGATGATGGAGGCGTTGAAACGCCGGTTGGTCTGTGGGTTTAAAATCTCGATCGTTTCACCGATCTGTCCCGCTTCCATCGCTCGGGCATTCTTGAGACGGATCTCGCCCTGGCCGACGCTGATCACGACGTCGACCAAGTCGTTTCGCTTGACGGTTTCGGAATTGCCCGCACGAGAACTGTGGAAATGATTGGTCAACAGAATTGAGTTGCTGGCGATGTAGCGGCTTGCGGTCCGTCCGACGGCGTTGTCGGGATTGGCATAGTCGGCACTTTGAGTGATCGAGCGTTCGACCAGACGGAACATGTCGGGCTTCAGCACGGTGCCCTGAGCGATCGGCTGGCTGGCGATCGCGACGGTCATGGTCAGGCTGACCTGGGCGTCAAAGGAATGCGAGTATTGGTTCCCGGCCGAATCAATGATGGCGACGGCCAGCCTGGTGCGGCCGATCGGAAACTCATTGCGTGGGACCAGCTCCACGGCAAACTCGCCGGCGGCGAGCTTTTGTTCTAACGTTGCCAACTGGGGCGTTTGTGTCAGACGAATGTCGACCCGTTCGGCGGCGACGGCGAATTGTTCGCCGAGTTCTGATTCGAGCAACTGTTCCAATTTGCTGCGCAGCTTTGCCGGCGAGGAGCGTCGGGCCGACACCGTGGACGGCCCGATGATGTTGAACGAATCACGCTCGTACCCGGCCAACAGCAGACGCATCTCGACTTGCTTTCGAGTGATCGAACAATCGTCTTGGTCACGCAGCGATTCCAAGTCGAGTTGCTCGATCTCGCGTCGCTGTGACGGTGTGGCGTGCAGGACGTTGGCAATGTCGCCGACGCGAACGGTCGTGTCGGCGACCGGCGAAGACGTCTGGTGCAGCGCAACGACAACGTCGCCGGCCGACGAGGCGTCCGGCGGAGTGAAGATCAGAAAACTGATCAGCAGCATTGCGTATCGAACCGATTTCATCATCGTTACCGAACCAGGTCACTTGCGGAGGAGAGCATTTCATCGCCGGCACGGATCGCCCGCGAGTTGATCTCGTAGGCCCGTTGGGCGGTGATCAGCGACACCAGTTCCGAAACGACCTCGACGTTGGATCCTTCGATGAATCGCTGTCGGATCTGGCCGTTACCCTGTTGACCGGGTTGTCCGAGAATCTCGGCGCCCGAGGCCGCGGTTTCCATGTACAGATTGCTTCCCAGGTTCTGCAGGCCGGCGGGGTTGGTGAACCGGGCGAGTTGAATGGTGGGGCCGACGGTCGAGACCCCGTCGATCTGGTAGCTGACCACGCCGGTCGACGAAATCGACAGGTTGGTCGCTTGCTGGGGAATCGTGATTTGCGGATCCAACAGGAATCCATCGCCGGTGACCATTTGGCCCTGGTCATTGAGCGTAAAGTTACCGTCGCGGGTGTAGGCGATCGTGTTGCCTTGGGTGACTTTGAAAAAACCGTCGCCTTCGATCGCCATGTGGGTATCGATTCCCGTTTCGGTGGGTGTTCCCTGGGCGAACAGGCTGGTGGTGCCGACGGCCCGCACCCCGCTGCCGATCTGCAGCCCGATCGGCTTGATCTCGCCGTTGGCCGAGGCGGCACCGGGCGGCGTCTTGGTGTCGTACAGCAAGTCGGCGAAATTGATGTGCTTCTTTTTGAAGCCGGTTGTATTGACGTTGGCCAAGTTGTTGGCCGTGTTGTCGATCATCAACTCCTGGGCGCGCATGCCGGTGGCGCTGGAATAGAATGCTTTTAACATGGAATACCTATGCGGTTCTCAAGCGGGTTATGATCGGATGTATTCTTTGAGCGAATCCGAGAGAGTTCGCGTGGCTTTCTCGACCGCCTCGTGTTGTCGCGTGTTGACGATCAGCGCGATCAGCTCCGAAACCGGCTGAACGTTGGAAAGTTCGTGGCCGAATTGCGTGATCTTGACCGGGGCATCGCTTTCGACCGAATTGGGACCGGGGGTAAACCCGAGGGCACCGACGGGAATCAGTGTTCCGTTGTTTTCGTAGGCGACCGCTTGAATCCGGCCGACTTCCCGGTCGCCGGCCGAAACCGTGCCGTCGGATGAAATCGTGATCTCACGGTCCGAGACATCGCGGTCGATGGTGATCGGACCGTTTTCACCGCGGATGGGAACGCCCTCTTCATTGACCAGTGTGTTGCTCACGGGGTCGCGGAACAGTCTGCCGTTGCGCGTCAGGTAGGGTTGGCCACCGTTTTCGTAAACGAAAAATCCGTCGCCGGCGATCGAGATGTCCAGCGGTCGCTCCGTCGGGGTGATCCGTCCCGGGGTGAAATCCGACGTCAACGCTTCGACTTCGGGGCCCAGATCCAAGGTGGTGTTCGGTGATGTCTCTTCGAATCGCTGTTTGATTGCCGGTTGAACGCGTCGGTGTCCGCTCGAATTGGCATGCATCAGGTTGCTGCTGATCAGCTCCTGTTGCTTCGCCAATGTCTGCATCGCGGCGGCGCCGCTGTAGAGTCCGTTGATCATTCGACCTTCCTATCCATGGAGCGATCGCGGCGGGTCAGGGGACACGGAGACCAACAGCGATCGTAGGTATTGGTTATGTCGAATATCCGGCGTCTGGCGGTGAGATTATTGGGCCGGCTTGGGCAAGAACGCACGAGGGATAACCCACATTTCCCGGCCGGAGGCGTCATCCCGATGCCCACGCGGGCGGCAGGGGGCGTCGGCCGACCCGCCCGATCAGGCTCGGCTGCGCTTGTGGGGGTTAACCCTCATCGGGTACTGAAAGACAGGTCCCGACTGAATTCCGTCACCCGGGCCGGACGATAAGCTGTAACGACACGGAAAGATAAACCGGTCACGCAAAGATGGCGGGTGACCGGCCAGCGTCGGTCTCGGCCGCAGCGGCCCGAGCGCCTCATCACGCGTCGATCGGGTGGATCGCCGTGTGACCCATTCCCTTCCAACACCTCAACGATTCATGGCAGACGACAACGAGTCCGGAGCGGACGACAAAAAGAAATCCGGCATGCTCTCCAAGCTTGTGATCTGGGGTGCCGTGTTCGTGATGGGCGCCGGTACCGGCGTGGCGGTGCCGATGTTCGTGCTGCCTTCGGATCCCAAGTCGGCTCATCGCAGCCCGGTGGATGAAGACCGCATGGATATCCCCGAGCCTGATGACAAGCTGGCGTTCGTGGACTTTGACGAAGTCGTGGTCAATTTGAACGATGACCGCTATTCGCGTTACCTGACCTGCACGTTCTCGCTGCAAATCGCGGCCTCGCAACAGGAAGCGATCACCAAGTTGGTGGAGGACAAGAACGTTGTCCTGAAGAACTGGCTGATCGCACACTTGCGTGACAAAAAGCTGGAAGACGTCCGCGGGAAACTCGGGCACAACCTGCTGCGACGTGAAATCCATGACAAATTCAACGCGATGCTGTTCACCGACGGCATCGAGCGAATTCAAGATGTCCTTTTCCAGGATTTCAAGGTTCAATGACCGTGCGTCCGTTCGATTTTCGTGACATTGCTGCCCTGGATGACACTGCCGTTGCCATTCGAACTTGGATTTCGAAGTCAACGTCCTTCTTCTCGGACTATTGGGTCGAGGCGACCGGATTCAGTGCCAAATTGGATCTGGGCGCGATCACGACCGAATCGTACGACAAGATCCTCAGTGAAATCCCGCGGCACGACCTGTGTTGCGTCGCCGAGATCAAGGATCGACTGCCATCGGTCTGGTACACCTCCGGCGATCAGTTTCGCATCATCCTGTCCGATTTGCTGTGCCTGCCCCCCGAGGACGAGGGCAGTGACCGGGACCTCAGTGCCATCGAAACCGATCTGTCCAATTACTTCATCAACCGGGTCGCTGAATCGATCAGCCGCGGCTGGATGGGCCAGGGCGAATTGGAGATCTCAGTGACGGATCTGGAAAAAGACGCCCGAAAGTTGCGTCTTTTCCGCGGCAAAGATCTGGTCACCAAGGTCTGCATCGAGATCGAATGCAAGGGCGGCACGGCGACATTGAATTGGTTGTTGCCGAAGCAGAAATTGCCGGCGTTGCTGGACGAAACGGTCGACAATCGGGCCGGTGCGGAACCCGCCAAGCCGTCCAAGGAATTGATCGGTCAGCTGCCCCTGGACGTCGTCACGATGCTGGGGTCGGCCAAGATCCCGATGTCCGATCTGGCCAAGTTAAAACCCGGCGAATTGATCATTTTGGATCAACGCATCGACGAACCGATGGTGTCCCACGTTGATGGCGAACCGGCATTCCAGTGCTGGGCCGGACGGTTGGGCAACAAACAAGCCGTTCAAGTTTCAAAGTGTTTGAACAAGTAAGACGAAGGAATTGATTCATGGCTGAGACCAAGACCGAAACGCCCGTTTCCGACGAGCCGCAAGCGACGTCCGAGGACGCCCAGGGCCAAACGTCCGAAAAGCAAGCCGATGACTCGATTCCAGAGTTTGAAGCGCTCAAACCGAACCCGCCGCAACCCTCCAAAGACCTCGATTTCTCCCGCTTCGGGGGAGTCCACGTCACCCTGGCTGCCGAGTTGGGACGCACCCAATTAACGATTCAAGAATTAATCGGGCTGGCGGAAGGGTCGGTGGTTGAATTAAACCGGGCCATCAGCGCGCCGGTCGAGTTGGTTGCTCAGGGTGTTCCCATGGGTAACGGCGAGGTAGTCGTGATTGACAATCAATTCGCGATTCGAATCAAGCAAATCTATCCCTCTTAGCTCAAATGAATCGGCATTCACATGGACGTCAACATGCCTTTCCGCTTCACCCAAAAATCGATGTGCGTTTTTTACGCACTCCTGATTTCATCGTCACTCGCGACGGTCGCGCACGGTCAACGCTACGCCGAACCTGAATCGCGCTCTTCGCGCCAACTCGGCGGAATGGTCGACCAGCTCTCGCGCGGCGAGTCGACGGTCAGCATTCGCCGCGGAGTGCTCTCGGGCGATATCGGTTCGGTCGACCGGGATGGTCGATCCGAAATTCCGGTGAGTCCGCTGCGGCCGTCGGGCAACCGTCTCGACGGCGGCGCCGAACAGGTCGTCGCGCTGCGTCCGCAACCGATGTCGGTGCGACAAGCCAGTTTCGAATCGAATGATCACCTCAACGACCTGTATTCCGGGCAGCAGCACGAACTGCAGTCGCGGCAGAGTCTTGATCGGCTCAATGCCCAAGATCACTATCAATCCTTCATCGAACGTGAAAACGCCGCACCGGAAGCGGAGCAGGCCGATGCGACGGAGATGATCAGCCGGATCGGGATCAACCTGGTCTTCGTGCTCGCCCTGGCCGTCGGCGGGATCTTGTTCGTCCGCCAGATTCAAAAAGGCAAACAGGGTGGTCGCCAAGACACTCCGGCCGATTTGGCCGGGTTGAAGATCGATCAGGTGTTGCAGGTCACCCGTGGCGTCAGTCTGTACCTGGTCGATTCGATGGCCAGCAAGATTTTGGTCGCCGTCGACGGCGGGGACATCAAATCGGTCAGCGTGCTGCCGTCACGATTCGAGGACGCGCTGGAGGAACCGGAAGCCTTTGGCCGGCAGAAAGAATCGGAAGCCGCCCGGGCCGGTGGAAACGTTGCCAGCCGCCAGGCTTCGCGTCGCAGTGTCAACAAGACCTCGTCGTCAGAGATCGATGAGAATCTGATCCGGCTGCTTTTGACGAAGTCGAAAGAAGCCGCCTGATCAAACCGAGGACTGAAATGGATTTCGCCTTGATCGCCCAGACAACCGCCGAAGCAGCCAGCGATCCGTCGCAGCTGTTTTCGGATCTTGCGCCGCCGTTGCAGGTGGCCGTGTTGCTCGGTGCGCTCAGCTTTGCCACCGCGATGCTGGTCAGTGTCACGGCGTTCACGCGAATCATCATTGTGTTGTCCTTCGTGCGGCGGGCGCTCTCCACGCAAGAGATTCCGCCGAATCAGGTGATGATGGGATTGAGTCTGTTTCTGACGCTGTTCGTGATGGCCCCGACGTTTGAAAAAATTCATGCCAACGCGGTGATCCCGCTGTTGGAGGCACAGGAAGCGGCCGGTCCGGATGAAGAGCCGACGTTCGGGTTTGTCGACGCCTGGAAGATCGCGTCGGAAGAGCTGAAGGTGTTCATGTTGCGGAACACGCGGACGAACGATCTGGGGTTGTTTTTTGAACTGTCCGAGACGCCGCCCCCGTCGCAGCGGATGGACACGCCGCTGAAGATCGCCGTGCCGGCGTTTATCATCAGCGAACTGAAAACCGCGTTCATCATGGGGTTTTGTATCTACATCCCGTTTCTGCTGATCGATCTGGTCATCTCAACGATCTTGATGGCGTTGGGGATGATGATGATGCCTCCGGTGGTTGTTTCGACGCCCTGCAAGTTGCTTTTGTTCGTGCTCGTTGACGGCTGGCAATTGATTTCGAAAGCACTGGTCGCAAGTTTTGCCTAGGGGCGGGTGGCGTACAAATCGATGAAAGACACCGATTCGAATTTCGGATTTCTGCAGCGGAGTGAGCTTTGGCTTTCGGCCTCGTTCCTCGCGATGCTGGTCGTCCTGATCATCCCGCTGCCGACGTTCTTGTTGGACATGTTTTTGGCCTGCAACATCGCCGCGGCGATCCTGTTGCTGTTGGTCACCCTGGGCGCGAAAAAGCCCCTCGATATCGCATCCTTTCCGTCGCTGTTGTTGTTGCTGACGCTGTTCCGGTTGTCGTTGAACGTTGCGACGACGCGTTTGATCCTGCTCGATGCCAATGCCGGCAAGATCGTGTTGACGTTCGGTGACTTTGTCGTCGGCGGAAATCTGGTTGTCGGCGTGGTGATCTTTTTGATCTTGGTCACGATTCAGTTCATCGTGATCACCAAGGGGGCGACGCGGATCTCCGAGGTCAACGCCAGGTTCACACTCGATGCGATGCCTGGAAAGCAGATGGCCATCGATGCCGAACTCAATAGCGGTGCGATCGACGAGAAAGAGGCTCGTGATCGACGCAAGGGGTTGACCCAGGAGGCGGAATTTTACGGTGCCATGGACGGTGCCAGTAAGTACGTCCGCGGTGATGCGATCGCCGGGTTGATCATCATGATCGTCAACATTCTCGGCGGCGTGGTGCTGGGCGTCAGCGACGGCCAAGCGATCACCGACGCGCTACAAATCTATTCGATTTTGACAATCGGTGACGGACTGGTGTCTCAGATCCCGGCACTGATCATCGCCACCAGCGCGGGCATCCTGGTCACCAAGTCGGCATCCGAATCCAACCTCGGTGACGAAATCAACGAACAGGTTTCCGGTGCGTATCGGTCCTTGTTCCTGGGGCCGATGATCCTGGTGTTGATCGCGTTCACGCCGGGGTTTCCGAAGTTTCCCTTCATTCTGCTCGCCGGCGCGGTGTTCGCGTTTGTCTTTTTCGCCAAGCAACGCGAGACGGCCAAAACCGAGGAAGCGGAGAAAGAGCCGGAAGTCGTCGCGGCGACCGAGACACCCGAAGAGAAGGGGCTGCAGAAATTTGTCCAACCCGAACGAATCATCATCGAAATCGGCGCCGGTTTGATCGCGCTTGCCGAACCGAAGCGGGGCAAGGGCATCGCCGAACGGATTTCGACGTTGCGTGAAGACGTGGCGATCGAGCACGGGTTCTGGGTGCCGGCGGCGCGGATCCGCGACAACTTGCAAATCGGCGTCAACGAATATCGCTTTCTGATTTGCGGGCGTGAGATCGCGCGGGGACAGGTGTTCGTCAACGACTATCTGGCGATCAATCCGGGCAGCATCAATGCGGAACTGGAGGGTGAGCCAATCCGGGACCCCGCGTTCGACTTGCCGGCCAAATGGATTCCGGAATCGCAGCGCCGTCGGGCTGAGGTTTTAGGGTTTACCGTCGTCGACGCGCCGACTGTGTTGATCACGCACCTGAGTGAATGCTTACGGAAGCATGCTCACGAGCTTTTGAGCCGACAAGACCTTCAATCCATGCTAGAGAAACTCAAGGAGATCGCGCCGACGACGGTCGAGGAAATCAAACCGGATACGGTGCGGCCGGCCACCCTGCATCAAGTGCTGTTGAATCTGCTCCGCGAACGCATCTCCATCACCGCCTTGGAAAAAATCGTTGAATCGGCGGTTCAGTTCGGTCCCCAAATCAAAGACCCCGTTCAGTTGACCGAAAAGATAAGAGGCGGTATCGGGCACATCATCTGTGACCGGTTCCGTGACAGCAACGGAAACGTGAGGGTCATCATCCTGGAGCCGCGGTTGGAACATTATTTCCGAGAACACCTCAATGGCGACGCGATCGTGTTGCGCCCCGATCAGCTGGAACGCTTGATCATGGAACTGCAAGCGAAATGGGAAGCGTCGCGATTGAAGAACCAGATATCGACCGTGTTGGTGGATTCGTCGGTTCGCTTCCCGCTGCACCGAACGATCTTCCGGTCGTTGCCGGAAATCAGCGTGGTCGCTTACAGCGAGGTCCCCTCCGACATGCGGATCGAGTCGGTCGGGATGATCCGTTACGAAGACGTTTTGGGCGAGGGCGAGAATCCCTCACCCGACCCGTTCGTGCTCGGGCTGCACGGCAAAGACGGCAATCAAGAAGGACGTAAATGAGCGGAAAGTCAACTACTCGGCGTGCATCGTTCCGGCGTCAAAAGGCGTTTCCGGTGGGGACGTTGATAGCCCTGTTGACCGCGGTCGTGGTGACCTTGGTCGGCGTCATCCTGGGGCTGGAATCGTCCACCATTCTGATGCGTGCCATCGTGTCCTCGGTCCTGGTCGGATCGGTTGTCTCGATCGGTGTTGGTGTGATTCGACTCGCTGACGCGGACTACAAGGACTGAGCAGCTTTGTTATGAAAGCGACGATCGAAACAACCTACAAACCGTCCACACAGACCGACCGCGATCGGCTGGTGCTGGATAACATCGACTACGTCGGACGGATCCTCAGCACGATGACGTTCTTTAGCAGGAACGACGATCATCGGGAAAACCTCCACTCCGCCGGAATCCTGGGGCTGGTCCAAGCCGCCGCCAGCTTTGATGCCGAGCAGGGCGTTGCGTTTCGAACGTTCGCCTATCCACGGATCCGCGGCGCGATCGTCGATGAATTGCGCAAACAGTCGCCGGTTTCCCCCCGCATGATGCGGCACGTCGGCAAGATCAAGAAACTGTGCGAGACGCTCGAACCGCCGATCACCCCCGAACAACTCGCCGAACGCTCCAGCCTGCCGATCGATGTCGTACTGGAATGTCTCGAAGCGATGCGCTTCATCAAGCCTGACGACTGGAACGATCTTTCTGATGTAGTTCACAAAACTTGGCGGACCAGTATCGATTCTCCGGAAGATCTGGCCGAAAAAGAAGAAATCGGACAACTGCTTGCAGAATTGATTGAGCAATTGCCAGAGAAGGAACGCCTGGTGATGACGCTGTACTACAGCGAGGAATTGAACCTGGCGGAAATCGGGGCCGCGATGGGTTTGTCCGAATCGCGCACCTCACGCCTGTTGGCCGCAGCGAGATTCAGACTCAAGGAGGCAATTCGATGGAAGACCAGCTAGCAACCGTGTTGAAAGAACGCACCACCAAGGTCGGCGGACCACGCGTCCGGGTCGGGCCAACCAAACACTGCAATGCCGAACCGGAAGTTCGTGTGATCAAAGACGGAAATCGTATCGAATCGATCGTCATCGCTTGCCCCTGTGGGGAAGAGATCACGGTGATTTGCGGCTATGACGAGACAGCGAGTACGTGATTAACACCCGCAGCAACGACCGACAGCGTGGACGGCACGCGACGACCCGGTGCGACTACGGCACCGCCGAGTGTGCCTGCGCGCCGCGCCGGTCTCTGATCGCCGTCTCGTTGCTGCTGTTGACACTCGCAGCCGGATCGTCAGCGATGGCGCAAGAGCGGCATCACAGTCGCCGTGAACAAAATCCCAATTCGGCGCTGCGGAAATTGGATCTGCTGCAACAAAGTGTCAAACAAAAGCTGAAAAACGCGTTGGGCGTCAAGCCGCAGAACGCGTCAGACGATGACGCATCGGCAAGCGGTGCCAATGAGATGACGGGGGCTGACGACCGCCAAGGCCAGAGCCACGGTCCCAACTCCGGCAACGATGCAGCGCAATCCGGAAACGCCGCTCCACCACAGTACCACCCCAAGTGGACTCCGCAGCCGACCCGTCCGACCACGACGGAAAGTCATCCCCGTTGGGTGCCGCCGACCAACCAGCCCGACGACGCCAACCGTGGTGTCGCCGCGGAGAACCGTTGGCAGCCCGAGCAGTACAGCCAAGAACAGTACTTTCAAGAGCAGTACGCCCAGCAACAATACAACCAGCAACAGTACCCGCACGAGCAATACGCACCAGAGCAATACGCACCAGAGCAATACGCACCAGAGCAATACGCACCAGAGCAATACGCACCAGAGCAATACGCACCAGAGCAATACGCACCAGAGCAATACGCAC
>NZ_JBFHKV010000163.1:0-10856 GCF_041595215.1 Stieleria sp.
CTGGAGCACCTGCGACGCCACACCGAGGACATGCCGTCACGACCTGGGAAACACGGCGTCTTTGATGGCGGAATGGAAGGTGCGTTGGTGACGATCGACGATGCCTACGGGCGGGCCAAGAAGAAACAGCGGTCGACAAAACAGACCGATCGGGATCGAACCATCTACACCGTCGACATGGAACGTCGCGTCGGGTACGTCGGCGGCCGCGATGGCGAACGCCAAAACCATCCGATCGCCCGTCGGGTCAAGTTGGTGCTCGAAGACACCATCGTGATCACCGCCTACCCGTTGTGACGCAACGATGAACCAGGACCACGATCAAGACAGCGCCCGGCCGCCTCTGAATCCAGGGCCGATTCGATCGGTCGCGATTTGCCCCATCTGTGACGGCGGGTTGTGCGGCGTTCGGATCTGCACCGGAGACGATCCTACCCAGCCGCTGCCCGACCGCGGTTTTGTGATGTGTGACGAATGCGAAGCGGTTTGGATGGATCCCGATGTCCAAACGGAACACCATTACGTAGATGCCCAAGACCCGGAATGCCCTGTCTGTCACGGGGGACTGTGGACGGCGAGTCGCTGGGCCGATCGCCAGGACGTCCAGCGGTTGGGGTGGAGCGATGCGATCGATGCCGGTCTGGACGGCGATTCCGCTGCCGGCTGATCTTCAGCGTGAAATGTACTTGACCAGAGTCACTTTCCGCGACGCCGAATCGATGAAGACTTCATCCATCACACTGGTCAGCAGCAGCATGCCGCGTCCACGTTCGTCCGAAAAACTTTGTGGGGTCCCCGGCATCGGGGCGTGATGGATCGACTGGCCGGAACCTTCATGAACGACCACCAATCTCGCTTCCCCATCCGTCACTTCCAATTGCACCGTGACAATCCGTTCGGTCATCGACCTCAATGATTCGTCATCGAGTTTCTCTGCCACCAACGCCCGCGCGTCGTCGATCGACATCGGCGTGGAGCGAACGGGTTGCTCGAAATTGCCGTGAATGATGGAGTGCACGATCAAATAGTCGAGCGCTTCGGCGATTCGAATTCGGTCGCTGGTGTGCAAGACGTTCATCGCGGCCAGCAACCGAACGACCAGGCTGACCAGCGGCGTGACTCGCTCGATCGAGCAATCGAGAACAAAATCGAACCGGGTCCGCGTCAACGCTCCCTTCAAGTAAAGCGATTGAGCATTCGCTTGGGCAAAGGCCGTGATTCGGTTGACGATATCTGGCAGCAGGATTCCGACGTGGTCCTTGGAAATGTAGTTGGCGGCGCCCACACCGAGTGCCTCGGCGGCCAGATCCTCGTTGCCAAACGCCGTCACCAAGACGGCAGGGACAAGCGAGCACTCCGTCCGCATCGCGCGAATCAGCTCGACACCGTTCATCTCGGGCATCTGCATGTCCGTGACGACCAGGTCCGGTGCGTGCTCTCGCAGCGCGGCCAACGCCTCCAAGCCGTTGCCCGCGGTCCGCACCGTCAATCCTTGCTGCTGCAAGACCGAGGTGATCATCGCGATCTGGGTGGCACTGTCGTCCACGACTAGGACATTCGGCATGGCTGGGTTCTTGAAAAGGTGTCTGAAAAGCCATCACCGATGATAGCGAACCGCTCGCGAGCATTGTTGTCCGAGCGTGTCAAAAACTGACGCCACGCAGAATTCGGGGCCTGCAATCGACACCATCGGAAATCACGCCTTGGGTGCGATCAAGGAACCTGCGATCAAGATCACCCAGGCCCGCCAGAGGCACGGCCGTCGGGACGCTCGCTTCGAACCGGCCGACTTCGATGGAACATCAGCCGTTTGTAGCGAGCCCGCGGAACGCTCGATCGGAAGACATCGGGGCATCAGAGCAGTGGACGGCGGCCCCGATGCCGGAACATTCGGATTCGGTGACAAATTCCGAAAAAAACGTAGCGCCCACACCACCGGCAAAATCGCCCCTGTCTATGATCAAGCCCTGATGGGGCAGCACGTGAACGAAACGCATGGGTGCGGCATCGGCGCGGTCGCGTCGTTTCAGCGGAAAGAATCAATAACGAGGCGGGATCGATGAAACGTTACAGGCGGTGGTGGACGCGGTCCGGCAGCAAATCTGATTCGCTTCAACATTCCCGGGATCGAGCGTTCAGTCGGCGTCGGCGGATGTTGGCGGAGTCGCTGGAAGACCGCCGAGTCCTAGCCGCCACCGTCCCCTTGGTCGAAAGCTTTGAAGTGGCCGATTTAGCGGTTCTGACCGATTGGACGTTTGCCAGCACGGGTGGCGGGACCGTCGATCTGGACGCCGGCTCTGCGGCCCGGACCGGGACAACTTCGCTGCGTTTTGATACGACATCGAGCTTCTCGAACGTCACCTCAGAAGCGGTGCTGGAACTCGACCTTTCCGCTGTCTCCACCGCGACCGACCTGACGTTCGACTTCTGGATGAAACGGCTCAATTCGTCGACCGATCAGCGTTTCTTCATGCAGGTGGATGCCAGCGGCGATGGCGGCGTCTGGACGACGCTGTCGCCGTCGCTTCAACCGGTCGGCAACGTTTGGATCCATTACGTCTACGACCTGGACCAGCGTCTCGCCGCCGCCGGCATCACCCTGGACAGCGATGTTTTCTTGCGGCTGCGGCAAGCATCCTATTTCACGACGCACGAGGCCATCGTCGACGACGTCCGTGTCGGGCAATTCGGAGACCTGATCGGTCCTGCGGTAGACACAATCTCGCCAAACTCGATGACCGCCGGACCGGTTTCGTCGATCGACGTGACGTTTTCCGAGCCCGTCGACGCCGCAACCTTCACTGCGGCGGATGTCGTCGTCACCGCTGCGGACGGCTCGACGATTCCCCTGCTAAACGATCCGGTGGACGGCGGCAGTCAAACGACATTCACGTTGCAACTGGACAGCGCCCAGACCCTACGTGGAACCTATCGTGTCCAAATCGGTCCGGACATCCGTGACGTCGCCGGTAATCTGATGAATCAGGATCGCGACGAACGCAACGGCGAGACGATCGGCGATGATACGTTTGATGGAACATTCGAAATCGGCCCCTCCGTCGCACAGACACTTCCCTACGCTCAAGGTTTCGAAGTCGCGGACCTTCCATCGCTCGATGGCTTCAGTTATCACCCAGCCGGTGATGCATCGATCACGCTCGGTACTTCGCTCGTCAACGCCGGCGACAACGCGTTGAGGACATATGGTGCAATAGCGTTCGAGCTTGTGATCGACTTGCAGAACCAGACGAATGCGACGGATCTGGTCTTGGACTATTGGGCGGCGCGCGGCGGTCGTGGCGTCCATGCCCCTCGACTGACGATCACGGCTAGCAATGATCGGACTGCCTGGACGGAACTCGTCACCCCCGAACTTCCTACCTACGGTCAATTCCAAAACTTTTTCCTCGACCTGGACGCTCATCTCGACACCGCCAACATTTTGCGCGACGCTGACGTCTACCTGCGATTCGAACGGCGCGGATTCATCAATGAATCGATTTCTTTTGACGACCTGAGAATTGCACGTCGCGACGGGGACGGGCCCTACGTCACTGCCGTTTCGCCCGCGACAACGACGCCTGGGCCGCTCCGTCAAATCGATGTGACGTTCAACGAAGCAATCGACGGCTCAAGATTTACCGCCGACGACATACAGATTCTCGACATCGGTGGAAATGAAGTCTTGCTGACCGGCGATCCCGTCGACAGTGGTGACCAGACCACGTTCAGGCTGAATCTGACAACGCCGCAAAGCGTGAAAAGCAATTATCGCCTGACGATCGGCCCCGATGTGCTTGACGTTGCCGGAAACGCGATGAATCAAGATCGCGATCAGATTAACGCAGAGGCGTCGGACGACCAGTTCCGGGGTGACGTGATCGTGGGACCGGCAACACCTCAAACGATCCCCTATTTCCAAAACCTCGAAGCGGACGATCTCGCCTCCCTGCCCGGTTGGACGTTTTCCGCAGACGGCACGGGGATGATCTGGTTGACCGAATCCAACGAGCCGTACTCCCCGACGCGGCATCTCGCGTTCGGTCAAAACGGTAGCAGCCAGCAGCACGCGATGCTGGTCGTGGATCTGTCGGACCAAGTCGGCGCAACCGACTTGGCACTCGATTTTCGTGCCAAACGCCTGTTTCAGTCCTATTTTCGAAATGCGATGACTGTCCAGGCAAGCGGAGACGGAAACACATGGACTCAGCTGGGGGCGACAATCTCATCCGACTTCGGCGGTTACGTAAATTACTTCTATGATCTTGACCAGGAACTGGCCGCAGCGGCGATTGCCCTGGACGGTGATGTTTACTTTCGTTTCTCGCATGAAGGATCTTCATCGTCGTATCAAATGGTGATGGACGACGTTCGCATCGCGAACCGGGACGCCGTCGGGCCGAGAATTTCGATGATGACACCCGACGGTTCGACGACGGCACCGCTGTCCCAATTGCAAGTCACCTTCAATGAAGCCATCGCTGGGGCCACGTTGACTGCGTCGGATGTCACGGTCATGGGGCCCCTCGGTGAAATCTCCGTCAGTTCGGATCCGATCGATACCGGCGACGCCATGACTTTCAATATCATGCTGGATGAAACTGTCAGCCAAGCCGGACAGTATCACGTCCTGATCGGTCCAGACGTTTTGGACGTTGCCGGCAATCAGATGAATCAGGATGCCGACGGCGCCAACGGAGATGCCGACGACCATTTCATTGGAACCTTTCAATTCGAAGCGGTCGCCACCGACGTGTATCCCTACTTCCAAGGTTTCTCCGGCACCGATGAAGTGAACGGCAACTGGTTCTTTCGATCCGAACCCGGCGGACGAATCCGATTGGTCGAGGACGGCGGGCGCCAAGTGCTGCGGATGGACAACCCGGGCGGAGGATCCGTGAATCAAGCGATCTTGTCCATCGACTTAGCCGGCAAAACTGGCGTCCGTCTGGCGTTCAATGAAAACCGCAGAAGTGATTCGACAACCGCGGGCGACACCTTGCGACTCAGCAATGACCAGGGCCAAACCTGGCACAATTTTTCTATGTTGTTCAGCGATTCCAATTGGGATTCGTACGATATCGACTTGGACGCGATCATCGCAGGCATCGGAATCGGGTACACGGACAATTTCTGGATCATGATCCAGCAATACGGAAGCAACTCTTGGCCCAACAACGGTCGCCAATACGACGACTTTCGTGTCACGGCCGACACCACGGCACCCAGCATTGTCTCCCATTCACCCTCCGGACTATTGCGTCCACCGGGCCCGATGGATCACTTTAGATTGACCTTTAGTGAGCCGATGGACCCGTCAACATTTAGCCTTGCTGACGTGAAGTTGACACGAGAATCGGTCGACATCAGTGAACGACTGGTTGATATCACCGGTTCCGGACACGAATTTACCGTCAGCTTTTTGCCGAGTGGGTTGGGTCACTACGAGCTCACCGTTGGCCCGGAAATCCTTGATCTGGGGGCAAATCCGCTGGATCAAAATGGAGTCGGCGGAACGGGGCAAATCCCCGAAGACCAATACGTCGCCACGGTTGACTTTAATGATCCCTACCGATTGGGATACCGAGAAACGTTTGCCAGCGGACTGCCAATCGATCCCTGGAATTTCCTCAGCTACGGCACCGGCCAAATCTCCGTCATCGATGAAAGGCTTAGACTCGAAGCGTCCTACCAGAATCCGATGGACGGACGCAACCGGGCCATCTTGCACTTGGATCTGGCGGGAGAATCGCGAGCGAAGCTGAACTTTGATGCGTTTGATCGCGATGGATCGACGACGAGTTCCCCCGCAATCGGCACGCAGGGCGACGGTTCTTCATGGGGCGACGTCGTCGCAGTGAGCGACAATGGCGGAACGACCTGGACCATCGTCGACCTGCTCAACACCAGCGGATACAAGTCCTACGATTTGGCCGCCTTTGCCGCCGCAAGCGGACTGTCGTTGGTCGACAACTTCCAGGTGATGTTCCAGCAGCACGATAACCGTACCGCCGGAGGCTACTGGGAGTTTGACAATATTGTCGTCGAACGCGAAACGCTGTCGCTGAGTACCCTCAACGCAACGGTCGTCGAGGGCACCACCGACGAAGTGTTTGTGACGGTCAAACGCGAGGCGGACGCGGATCTGACCAGCGAACTGACGGTCTGGTTGCTCAGCAACGACACCAGCGAGGCGACTGTGCCGAGTACGGTGACGATTCCCGCCAATGCACTGTTCATCGATGTGCCGGTCACGGTCGTGGACGACACGGAGATCGACGGTCCCCAAACCGTCGGTATCTCGGTGGGAGCGGACGGCGTCGGGGCACGGCAAATTGAATTCACCGTTGGTGACAACGAACCCGAAACACTGTTTGTCGAACTTGACCGCGCGGTCATCAACGAAAACGATGGTCCCGGTGCGGCGACTGCAACGGTCACTCGCAATCGCGGCTTAAATAGTGAGTTGATCGTCAGTCTTTCGTCGAGCGATGTGTCCGCGTTCACGGTCCCCGACACGGTAACGATTCCGGTGGGTGAAACGTCCGCAACGTTTTCGATCGCATCCCACAACGACTATTTGGTGGACGGAACCCAGACGGCCAACGTCATCGTCTCGGCAACCGCGTTCGTTTCCGGCTCGACCCCGCTGCGGGTGGAGGATGATGACACGGCGGTAGATCGGACCATCGGTGGCTTTTTCTGGGGCACGTTGCCCGATGACGACTATACCGTGACCTTCGATGTCCAAGTTCCGGCCGGCGAAGTCTGGACGATCGATGCTGGTGCAAGTCTATTTTTCGATCCCGGGACTTCACTAAATATCGCCGGCACTGTCCTCGCTGAAGGCCAGACCGATAACGAAATCCGCTTGACCAGTTCCGCGGCGACGCCGGCGTCAGGGGACTGGGGCGGAATTGATTACAACGCGTCAGGCCAAACGAGATCAATCTTTGATCATGTTGAAATTGCCTATGCGACAACTGGCATCGACGTGTCATTTCAAGACCTGCCGATCATTACGTTGCGTGATTCGCACGTTCACGACAGTGCGGTTGGGGGTGTGCTGCTTGCTGCCGGAAGAGGGGATTCGTACTTGCGCCAAAACGTGATAATCGAAGCCAACCGGATTCACGACAACAACGGCTACGGCGTCCACATTGGTTCTTCCGCCGGTGCTTGTAATCAAACCTTCGGATGTGGAACGACCGCCAGTCCGACCATCACCGAGAACGAGATTCATGGTCATCAACAGGCCGGCATTCAGGTCTTTTCCTCGTACAGTTTGGGGGGGCTGTATGCGAGCAGCGGTACCGCGAGCCCTGCCGTGACAAAGAACCACATCCACAACAATGCAGTTGGAATCCGGGCAGGAGTCCATGACCCCGAAAGTTTTGGAAGTGCTTGGACGGCGGGTTTCTATGCGAACAACTTGGTCGTCGACAACACCGGCACGGGGATTCTTCTGGCGCAATCGGTTGACGGCAACCAGAATTCTCAGCTCCTCAACAACACGGTCGTTGGTAATGGCGGCGCTGGGATCTCACACGATATTAACCGTTTCGGGGGAGTCATCCGAAACAATCTGGTCGCCTTCAACCAGTTGGGAGTCGTGGCCAGTGCAGAGTATACGCCCAGCGTCGGGCGGGTCGGATTCAATGACGTGTACGGCAATGACGGAGGCAACTGGACGAATTATCCATCTGCCTTCGGAACTGTCACCACGACCAATGCCAATGGAACTCCCGCAGACGCCGAATTTAATCTCAGTCTTGATCCGATGTTCGCCGACGGAACGCTCTTCGAACCGATTGACGCTTCACCGGTCAACGATGCCGGCACCGACACGAATGCACCTCATGACGATTATGTCAGCGCGTTTCGGCATGTGCCTTATGACATCGGGGCTTATGAGCATGATCCGGTGAACAACGTCGTGACCACATTATTAGACGAAGACGACGGTGGGCTCGGACTGGGGGCAGGGAATTCACTCCGCGAAGTGATCAACGCGACCAATGCACGTCCGGGACTTGACGTCATTACGTTCGATCCAACCTTGATCGGTGGGACGATTTCCCTCGGTGCAACCACATTGCCAACGTTGACAAGTTCCACGACCATTGAAGGCCCCGGCGCGGAACGACTGGCCATCACGGGCAATGACCAAGTTCGAATTTTCACCGTCGGAAATTCGGTCACGGTGAACATTTCGGGGCTGACTCTCCGTGATGCGGCAGCGAGTGCAATCAACAATAGCGGTAATCTGACGGTGTCAGAGACGGTCATGACGTCGGGTGTCGCAGTCAACGGCGGTGGAATTTTCAACGCCGTCTCCGGGAATCTGACGGTTCGTCGATCAACGATCAGCGAGAATACCGTCACTTCCAATGGTGGGGGGATCTATAACAGTGGCGTGGCATCGATTATTGATTCGACTATCAACGGCAACGCCGCTGGCAATGCGGCGGGTGGGATTTACAACAATTCATTGCAACCACTGGCGGTCATACAATCGACGATCTCTGGCAACAAAGCGTTCTTCACTGGGGGAGGCATTGAGAATCGCGGTGCTGATCTGATGATTCGTCACTCGACGATTACCGGTAACATTGCTGACGCAGACAACGACGGCAGCGGCGGCAGCGGCGGGATCAGCAACTACGGAACAACGATTGTCCACAATAGCATTGTCGCTGGAAATCTCCGCAGCGGCTTAACCGCAAACGACACCGGACCGCTTGACCCGACAAGTACCTACAACTTGATCGGCGATGCCGCGTCAGCAGGCGGGCTGGTCCATGGTGAAAACGGGAATATTGTTGGCGTCGACGCGCGACTTGCGCCGCTGGCCGATAACGGCGGACCGACGTGGACCCACGCGTTGCGAAACGGCAGTCCCGCGATCGATAACGGCGACAACACTCAAGCGGTCGATGCCGATTCCACATGGCTGAGATACGACCAACGCGGAATGGGATACTCGCGAAACATTGACGGCGATCGATCCGGCACGCCAACGGTAGATATCGGAGCCTTCGAAACCCTTCCACCTCCGATCGTCGAAAGTATTGTGATCAATGACGGTCATGGTCAACGATCCAGGGTCGACCAACTGGCCATCAGGCTTGATCAACCGGTGCGGTTGGACGATGAAGGGGGCAGTCCGTTCGAACTGATCAACCTGAGTACCAATCAACGCGTTGATGTGTCTGCGAGCGTCCATGAACTCAATTCCCCGTCGACACTCTTGTTGACGTTCTTGCCCGGGCCTTCGGTCGGGCCCGGCGGGATGCTGCTGGACGGGGATTACCAGTTGACGATGAAAGCAAGCATGATCACCGTCGGCGCGATGGTTCTCGACGGCAACGGTGACGGCACCGCAGCGGACCACGTCTTCGGCAATGAAGCGACCGACAACTTCTTCCGATTCTTCGGCGACACTGACGGAGATCGAGACGTCGACGGCCAGGACTACGGGCGGTTCGGATTGACGTTCCTGAAACAAGCCGGCATGCCCGGCTTCGAGCCGGCACTCGACTCCGACGCCGACGGGGACGTTGATGGTCAAGACTACGGCCGCTTCGGACAGAATTTCCTGAAGCGGATTTAGAGATTCCCGACGCCATTCAGCACGTCGAGGTGCTCTCAAGCCGTATCGACCCACCGTTTTTTCAACGTTGCCACAAGCGGTGGGGCTGCACCGCTGACGCTTCCCGCTGGTATCACTTCTCCCCGTAAACCGGCGGTTTCCAATCTTTCGGCAAACGCCCTTGGGGACGCACCCCGACGGCACCGTCTGGGATGACGGCCTCGGACGGTTGGATCAGCGGTAGATCATCCGGCAGGTGCTTGATCTTGAAATCCTTGTACTGGATCGTCATCGCCGGACCGACGTGAACTTGAACGGCAAGCACGCCTTCGAGCGATCGTCCGTTTTCATCCAAGTCGATCAGGTCCGCCGTCATATGACCATCGATCCAATGCCGGTGGTGATTGCCTTCGACCAGGACCCGGTATTCATGCCACTGATCGGCGGGAAACTCTTTGGCCGGCATCTTGCCGACGACCCAGGGCTGTCCTTGCGGGTCGATGATCACTTTCTCACCGGTGTGTGAAAGGATGCGTCGCCCTTTCTCTTCGTACAACATGCCGTTGTAGTTCGGGTTATCGGCAACAACGTCACACTGGTAACCGGTGACCACGTCCAGCCCCAGATCGGGGCGTGAGGTGCCTCGGTACTGCAGTCCACTATTTCCACCGGGCGACACTTTGACTTGGACGCGCAAGTCAAAGTTGCGGATCGTCGAACCCGTCCAGGTGATGAAGCGATTCATCTTCAGCGAACCGTCGGTCACGCCGGTCAACGCCCCGTCACGCATCGACCAGTATTTCGCATCGCCCGCCCAACCGTTCAAGTTTCGGCCATTGAGCAAATTGACAAAACCGTCTTTCCCCGGTCGGAACGAGACGGCAGCGGATGCCTCGGGATGCGGCACCGTTGACGCGGTGAAGGGGGCGTTCAACGGGTCGATCGGACCGCCAAGTTCTTTCACTCGTTGGTCCGTCCGCTCACGCATCGCAGCGAGCGTTTCGGCGTGGGCGGGATCATCGGCCAAATTCACCAACTCGTCAGGGTCCTGCTTCAAATCATGCAGGAACTCGCGGTTGCCGTGATCAAAGTAGCGGACGTATTTAAAACGTTCGTTGCGGATGCCTTCAAACGCCGGGATGCGTGTGCGGACGGCAAAATGTTCGTGAAACGATTCGGTTCGCCAATCGGACGGTTTGTCACCGGAAACAATCGGTTTCAAGCTGTGTCCCTGATATCGCTCGGGAACCTCACCGCCGGACCA
>NZ_JBFHKV010000164.1:0-10832 GCF_041595215.1 Stieleria sp.
CCTCCCTTGCCGGCAATCCCAATCCACCCAGCTCGGCGGTAGCCTCGCCCTCCTCCCGTCAAACGCACCGGCCGCTGCGTCACCACCTGCGTCACAATCTGCGGCCCCCGCCTTAAAATCCGATCTGGACGAAGCACTCCAGCTCTAACCGGCTCACCATCGAAAACAATACCCACCGATGGCAGGGCGAACCCACGGATAACGGGGTGCCAAAAAATCCATGGGCTCGCGCTGCCATCGGTGGGCTCAGTTGCAATTTCATCGCATCGCAAGCGACAGCCGGAGCACCAGCGAGTGTCTCCGCAGACGATTCCGGCGCAGCCGGCGGCGAATCAATCGAAAATCCGAAAAGATTCTGTTCGCCCGACCGCTCGGCCGTCGTCAACCTCTGAGGACGACCAGTCGGTCAATCACGTGGACGCTCCGGACATCGGTGGCAAGGAGACTGCGGCTGAGAGATTCCGGCAGAACGTTTTGGGCCAATGCCGAGCAGAATCCTCGCGCCACAGGACACGCCCCAGTGTGGTGATCCCAGTGCGGTGATCGCTTTTTCCGGGGTGGGGCCGTCGATGGATTGGGGCGGCAACCTGCACGAAGGCCTGGCAAAACCAGAGAGGGTCGAGGCCTTCACAGCGAGTGAAAGAGAGTGGTCAGGGCCGGGCTCGAACCGGCGACACCGGCCTTTTCAGGGCCGTGCTCTACCAACTGAGCTACCTGACCAGCTGGAAGATTCATTCGATCTGCGGGGATCCTAGGGTATGATGCGTGGGTTCGTCAATTGGTTCACTACGAGACAAATTTCAATTGAGACAACACCGATTGCGACGGCGACTTTTTGCAGATGCGTCCGACAGCTTATGATAGCTCGAAAAATCTCTCCAAACGGCGATTTCCTTACCGACGTGACGACCTCGTCAACTTTTCAGACCAATTCCCTGCCTGCACTCGCGGCCAATGGGTTTTCCGATCACACTAACGCCCCCGGCAGCCCATCGTCTGGCAGGCCGTCGTCCCGTTCGGGTCGAGACACGCATCACGAATTCCGGCCGCACGAGCAGGGACGGAGGTAGTTAAAAAAAGATGTCAACCATCGTCGAGCAGGAAGAAAAATCGGACCAAATGGAAGCGGCCCGGCTGGAGCGGGAGCTCGAGCGCGAAAAACTGAAGCTCAGCCGCTTCGACTCGGTGACCTCGCTGTTCCTGGCCTTGATCCTGTTTCTCGGCGCGTTCGTGTTCATGATGTTCGTCGTCTGGCTGCTCAGCGGGGAACCCAAACCGATCGCGTTGGCACCGATCATCGAAAACCCGCCCGGCCGCGGTGAGAACCCGGAGGGTTTCGAGCGTGATTTCGAACCACCGGGGGCCGAAGAGGTGGAGGATTTGATGGAACCGACGCTGGCCGACACGATCGAGGCGGTCACCGACGCGGTCAGCAGCGTGGCCGCTTCGCTGACGACCGCCGACACCAACGCCACCGCCTCGACGCAGGGCACCGGCCAGGGGGACAGCCGACCGCCGGGACCGATGGGTGAGGGGGACGACATCATCGGCCGCTGGGAGCGCTGGGAGCTGACGTTCAACGCCAAAGGCAAAAATGACTACGCCAAACAATTGGATTTTTACAAAATCGAACTGGCCGCCTTCGGGGGCGGTGGCCCCAACGTCATCGAGATGGCCAACAACTTATCCACCTCGCCGACCAAGCGAGTCAACACGCAGCCCAAAACCGAAGAACGGCTGTACTTTTCATGGAAACTCTCCAACCCGCTGCTGCAGTTTGACCGCCAGCTGCTCACCGCCGCCGGCATCCAGGTCAACGGCCGAAATGTGATCCGCTTTGTCCCCAAGGATCTGGAAAACCAGTTGGCCAACATGGAAAAGCAGTACGCCGAAGAAAAAGGAAAAAAATTCCCCCACTCGATCGCCAAAACCGTCTTCGAAAGCACCGTCGACGGTGGCGGCTACTCCTTCAGCATCGTCAGTCAACGTTACCGAAAGGGTTACTGAGCTGATCGACGGGGGGAAACCGATCGCCTGGGAGATTCCCTGGCAGAATCGACCGTACGAACGACCGTGTAGAACCAAGGTTCGGCTGAAATGGTCCAGCCCGACCGATCGCCCTGCCACCAAAACGAAACCTCTCAACTCATCAATCAACGGGAAAGACACGAATGTCAATGATCCTTGCGTATTCGCTTTTCAACATGATCGCCGATGCGACCTACCTCGCACTCGCGGCGGTGGCACTTTGGGGGTTGTACTGCATCGTCGTCGTCTGGAATCGCGTCGGACAAAAACGGTTCAAGTCCGAAGACGAACAAGACCAGTTCCTCGACGACGTGGAACAGATGATTCAAGCCGGCGATTTCGAAGGCACCATCGATTACTGCGAAGGCGACGCGCGGGCGTTGCCCCAGATCATCGAATTGGCCGTCAGCCATCGCAACCTGGGGTACAACCGCGCCCGCAAGTTCATGATGGACCGGTTCCAGCGTGACGTCATGAGCGATCTGGATTATCGACTCAGCTGGGTCGGCACCGTGATCAAAGCCGCTCCGATGATCGGGTTGTTCGGAACCGTCTTCGGGATGATGGGCGCGTTCCAAACCCTGGCCACCGCCGAGTCGGTCGAGCCGAGCAAGCTGGCCGGCGATATCCGTGTCGCACTGGTGACGACCGCCAGCGGATTGGCGATCGCCATCCCGCTGATGATCCTGGTCGCCAACGTCAACATTCGAATCGCCAAGATGGAAGACCTGGTCGGATCCGGGCTCAGCCGTTTCATGGACGCCTTCAAAGCCGGACTCGCTCGCAGCGGGGGACGCTAACGCATCATGAGTAGCGTGATCGAGGAACCTGACATCGAGGAAGATGACGATTTCCAAATGCCTCGCAAAAAGCGAGACGAAGACGAAATGGACATCACCCCGATGATCGACATCACCTTCTTGTTGCTGATCTTTTTTGTCGTCTGTTCCAAAATGGATCCGACCCAGATGGGGAAGATCCCCGAAGCACAAAACGGTATCGCCATCAGCGCCAAAGAGTCGGCGGTCGTGTTCATCGAACCGGCCGGCAAAGACAAGGTCATCCTGAAACGGATCGACGGAACCGAATTCAGCAGCGACGAAGAAACCCAAACGACCGAATTGATCGAATACATCACCGAAGAACTCAAGACCACCCGCGGGGAAGAAAAAAACCACGTGATGATCATGGGCGACGGCGAAGTCACGGTCGGTGAGGTGACGCGTGTGCAGAAAATCATCGGCGACGCGTTCGAAGACATTTCGTCCACCTACATCGCGGTGAAAGAACTATGACGCGCCGCAACGAATCCGAACTCGACCTGACGCCGATGATCGACGTCACGTTTTTGATCCTGATTTTTTTCATGGTCACCGCATCGTTTTCGATGCAGCGTGCGATCGAGACGCCGAACCCGGAAAACGACCAGGCCAGCCGGGCGGCCGTCGTCCGCGACCACGATCCGTTGCGTTTGCACGTCGACCGACATGGCAGTTTCTTGTTGATGGCAACCGACTGGCAAAAGGAACTGGTCGGCAAACAGGAATTGGTGAGCGAACTGGCGGCCGCAAGACGCGCCACGCCGCTGACGTCCGACCTGCGGATCGAAGTCGAATCGGCGGCCCGGTTACAGGCCCTGGTGGATGCGATGGATGCCGCAACGATCGCCGGATTCCAACAGTTTCAGCTGACCGAAATCGCGTCCGAATTGATTTAGACACACAGCTCCTCTTCTCGTCCCAACGCATGTCGATTCCAGTTACCTGTCCCCAGTGCGGTGCCACGAACAAAGTCAACGATTCGTTGGCCGGTCGTCGTGTGCGCTGCCCGCAGTGCGACACGGCGGTTCACGTCCCCGAAGCCGACCTGGGCACCGCTCCGCCGCCCCTGCCTGGCCCATCCAGTGCGCCTGGCCCATCCGATGCGTCTGGCCCATCCGATGCGGCAGAGGCCGACCCCGTGGTGGTCGCCGCGACGCCCGTCGAAGCGGTTGCGCCCCCCGCTGCAGCCCCATCGCCGCCGACTGACAGGCCGCCGAGTGACAGGCCGGCAACACCGGTCGGGCCCGCGCCCGCCGCCCCCTTGGCGGGACTGGACGACGATGACGATGACGAACCGATCTTCCAAAAAACCAAACGGGAAGAAGAAGAGCTGGACATGACCCCGATGGTCGACGTCACGTTCCTGCTGCTGATCTTCTTCATGGTGACCGCGGCGTTCAGTCTGCAAAAATCGATCGAAATGCCGCGGCAACAAACCGACGCCCCGAGCACCACGGTCGTCGAAGAGGAAGAGGAAGACCTGGAAATGGTCGAAGTCCAAGTCGACGAATTCGGATCCTTTCTGGTCCTGGCAACGGACTGGCAAGAGGAAACGCCCGGCAAACAAAACCTGATCACGACGCTCAAGCGCGCCAACGAAAGCGGCAATCCGGCAAGGTTGGTCATCAAAGTTCACGAACTGTGCAAGCTGCAGTACCTGGTCGACGCGATGGACGCCGGAACGATCGCCGGATTCACCGAAACCCAGGTCACCCAAGTCGAGGAATTCGACTAGTGCTCTGTCAACTTTCAGATTTAGGGTGCCGCGGAAAAGGGGTCAGGTACCAAAAACCAAATGGCCCGAAGGGTGCTTCGCATTTTTGGTACCTGCCCCCTTTTCCGGGTACGGCGGATCGCTCGTCAACCACTTCTCGTAACCACTCTTTTTATCACGATGCTTGCTAACGAACTGATCGATCAACTGGAACGACGTGGTCTGCTGGACCAGGAGATCATCGAAGCGCTGCGCGAACAACTGGACCAGGGCGGCGCACGGGTGACCCCCGAAGCGGTCGCAAAATTGCTGGTCGACAACGGGCAACTGACCCGTTTCCAAGCGACCAAGTTGATCGGCGAAATCCGCAGCGGCGAGTACGCCGACGACGCGACGATCGCCGCGGCGGAAGTCGTGGAAGACGACTTGGTCGCGATCGACGACGACGACGATGCGGACGAAGTCCAAGCCGTCGAAGCGATCCCGGTCGAAACGACCGCCGAGCCGTTCGCCGAATTCGAACCCGTCGAAGCCGAAGCGGTCCCCGTCCAAGCCGTTCCCGTCGCCGACAACGACTTGCTCTCCGAAGCCCCCCAGCGCGAACGCCCCCGCGCCCGACGCACCAAACCCGCCCCCCAAGAAAACCAATGGGACTCCTTCAAGATCTACGGGTTCTTGGGGATCATCGGATTCCTGCTCCTGTCCGGCGGCGGCCTCTATTGGATCCTCTCCCGCGGCAACGCAGACGAACGCATCCAGATCGCCAACGAGCTTTACGACAATCAAAACTACACGCCGGCTCAAGAGAAATACCTGGAGTTTCTCGATTCGTTCGGCAACGGCAATGAACACAGTTCCCTGGCGCGGACCCGCGTGATCATGACCGAACTGTATCGCGCCGAAGGCATGACCGATCCGACCTACGCGACGGAATTGGCACGAGAAAAGCTGCCCGAGATCGAAGACGAAGAGGGGCTCAACGAAGAGCGTGGCAACTTGGCCGCGCTGTTGGTCAAGATCGCCGAAAACATCGTCAACGAAGCCAACGAAAAATCGGAGACCACCGCCAAACGAGAGCTCTTGAACAAGCTGGAAGAGCAGATCGAGTTGACCAACAACCCGCAATACATGACCGGCGCGATGCGGACGACGCTCTCCGGACGACTCAAAGAAATCGACGAAGCACGGGGCCGCGTCGAACGCGAAATCAACCGCAACGAACAACTCGATGCCGCGGTCGATCAAATGACCGCCTTGCTCGCCGAAAAGAAAACCAAGGAAGCGTACGATGTTCGCTACGAGCTGCTCCGCTCCTTTCCCGAACTCGGCGACAACGAACGGCTGGCCACGCTGATCGCCAAGGCCAGCGAGATTCAACAGCAACTGGTCGAAACCACTGCGGCGTTGCCCCAGCGGATCGAAGCCGAAACGCAAACCGACTTGAACCCGATCGTGTTGAACGCACGCTCGGGTGATCGCGTCCCCGACTTGCGTGACGAAGTGATCTTCATTCGAACCAAAGGCAGTGTGTTGGCCTTCAACGGCGAAGACGGCACGCTGCTGTGGCGGCGCTACGTCGGGAACTCCCTGGCCCACAGCCCGATCCGCCTGGACGGCGGCACCGCGGTGTTGCTGACCGGATCGAGCGACCTGTCGGTGGAACGCTGCGACGGACGCAGCGGTGAGGTCGATTGGCGTGTCAAGATCGGCGAAGCGTTCAACCAACCGGTTGTCAGCGACAACGACATTTTTATCTCGACCAAGTCCGGACGATTGATCGAGCTGGACGCGACGACCGGTGACGCCAAATGGGCACAACAGATCCCCCAATCGCTGGAGGTCGGACCGGGTGTCGACGACCGCGCCGCAATCGCCTACATCCCCGGCGACCACAGCAACCTGTACGTGCTGGACAGCAACAACGGCGACAGCATCCAAAGCTATTACGTCGGGCACAAAGCGGGCACCATCGCCGTGCCGCCCACGCCGCTGCTGGAACACCTGTTTGTGATCGAAAACAAAGGCCCCGAGTATTGCCTGGTTCACATCCTGGGCGTGGACGAAAACGGCGCGAACGTGACCAAGGTCCAGGACCCGGTGCGGATGAGCGGGAACGTGGTCGTGCCGCCGATCGTGGCCCAGCAACGCCGCCTGGTCGTGCTGACCGACCTCGGCGAAATCTCCGTGTTCGACATCGAAGTCACCAGTGAAACGGACAAGGTCTCCGTCGTCGCCAAACAACTTGCGTCTTACGGAACGCCGACGCTGACACAGATGGCCGTCGGCCGCAGTCAAATGTGGACCACCGGATCGCGGATCGGACGCTACGAGCTGCAGGTCAACCGCGCCCGAGTCGTCCCGGACTGGTTCAAACACGAAGGCGACATGTTTGTCGGACAACCGCTGGCGATCGGCGATGCACTGGTGCACGCACGACAGCTGCGGGGCACCTCGGGTATCCGGGTCTCAGCGGTCGATCCCAAAACGGGCGAGGAACTGTGGCGCAATGACATCGGTGCCCCCGTCGCCATGCTTCGCCGTGCCGACGCGGGCGTGCACGCCTTGACCACCCACGCGGCCCTGTTTGAATTGGACCGATCGGCGATCGCAACCGGTGCCACTCGGGCACCGATCGAGAACCGCGGCGGCGTCGGTGTGATCATGCGTTTCGAAGATCCGCTGAAGATCGACGACAACCGCGCGGTGCTGTTGAACAAAGCGGGCGGCGAAGGCGGCCAGCAAGTCGCCGTCTACGATCCGACACGCAAGACCGAAAAACTGCGGCTGGTCAGCTTGAACGTGCTTTCTGGAAAACCCTCCGGACGCGGACTGGTCGCCGGCGGAGGCTTGTTCCTGACACTCGACAACGGTCGTGCGGTCGTGATGGATTACCAGACGGGATCGCAACTGGGCAACCCCTTCCAGCCGATCGCCAACCCCGTCGAAAAGATCTCGTGGTCCAACGCCGTGCGGCTTCCCGATGATCCGGGACAAGTCGTCGTCGCCGATAGCCGAGCCGGTCTGTACCGGTTGCGGGTCGGCCCCCGAACGACACCATTGGCCGAAACCAAACTGCCCGCGGCAACGCTGGGAACCATCGCCGGCGTCGACACCACGCTGTTGGCGGCGATCAGTGGACCGGCGGCGGATTTGATCATCGGTCGAGATCTGGTGACGCTGAAAGAGAAATTCCAAACCCAAATGGACGGCCGAGTGATTTGGGGACCGGCGACGGCGGGCGACCAGGCGGTCGTGTTGACCGATGACCAAGTCCTGCGAGGGATCACGACCGACGGCCAAACCACGTTTGCGGTCCCCGTCCCACGCGGCTTGCCCGTCGGAGACGCCGTGATCCACGAGGGCAACATCATCCTCGTTTCTGACTCCGGCTGGATCGTCGTGATCGATCCGGCCTCCAATGATCCGGTCGGCCTGACCGAGATCGGCGAACCGTTCTCGGCAACTCCCCTGGTGCTGCAAGATCGATTGCTGGTGCCCGGCGAAGAGGGTGTCGTCTACGTCGTCAAGATTCCCAGTGGGGTGAGTGGCCAATGAAATTCCAAGCAACCTCTCGCGTTCTCCTGCGAACCCTGGGCATCCTCACGCTGGGGCTGGTCGCGATCGGACTGAACCGACCGGCTCAGGCACAAATGCTGACCTATGCCGAATCTGGCAAACCGGAAGATTCCGGGCTGGGTTTGTTGCAAGAAGAACCGCACGACATCATTTACTTCACCGAGAAATCCGGTGGCGGATGGGTGAAATCTCACCTGTTGCCGGTCCGGGACATGCCGACGACGCCGCGCGGAACGTTGCAATTTTCGATTCTTGGCATCGAAGTCGAGCAATTTGTCGCCAAGTGGTCGGACATCGAACGCATCGATTTCTGGGAAAAACGACTCGAACGCGAAACCGCATCGCGAATCGCCAACGAAGATTTCGTCGGCGCGTACCCGTTCCTGTCGATCTTGATCCGCGACTACCCGCGACGCCCCGGATTGAAAGCCCTGCGTTCGGAATTTCTGTGGCGGAACGCGATTCAACGCGCCTCGGGCAGCCAGCGCGCCGAGTCCCTGGCGATGCTGGAAGAACTGTTTCATTATGACCCCCAATACAATCAAGCCCAAGTGCTCAAGGCGATCAGCTTGACCACCGGCGGGCTGATGCAGGCGATGGTCGACGAAGGGGATCTGGACAACGCCCAGCAGTTGCTGGCGCGATTGAAAGAAGACTACGGACGATTTGATCTGCCGGCGATTTCCAAGTGGGACGGCGAGTTCTTGCGGATGGCCACGGAGAAACGCAACGAGGCGATCGAAGCGGTCAAACAAAAGGACTTCCGCTCGGCTCGGACGTTGGCGCGGGAAAGTTTGTACCTCAAACCCGACATCGAGGGCGGGCGAGAATTGGTCAAAAAGATCGACGAGGCCTATCCGCTGGTCTCGGTCGGTGTGCTGCAAGCGGCGCGGGTTTTCGATCCCGTTCGTCTGGACAATTGGTCCGCACGACGCGCCGGCCGATTGCTCTACCGGACGATGTTCGAAATCCAAGGCGCCGCACCCGAAGGCGGTGAATACGATTTCATTTTCGGATCCGCGGAAACAACGCCCGACCGCCAAGTCCTGGAACTGTCCATCGACACGGCCAAGCTGCCCAACCCGCTCAACCGCATCGAAGTCGACTTCCTGGCCGACCAGCTGGCCCGGCGTGCGATGCCCGAATCGGAAACCTATTTTTCTCCCTGGGCTGCCAGCGTCACCGGGATCGGCATCGACGGCCCCCAGCGCATCGAATGCGTCCTTCGCCGCCCCCATGTGCTGCCCACCTGCTTGCTTCAAATCAACGTCGACGCCAGCTGGTTCGGTGGTGAAAAGGGCGGACCGACGGGAGACTATTTCGTCGACGTGATCGAAGACGGCCAAACCCGCTTCAAGCTGACCGAAGACGCGCGTCGGGCCAGCGGTGACAACGCCAAACCACGCGAAATCGTCGAGATCCGATGCGACACCGGCAGCGACTCGGTGTCCAAATTGCTCAGCGGCGAAATCGATGTGCTGGATCAATTGTTCCCCGCCGACGCGATCAAGCTGAAAGAACGCCGCGACGTGAAAGTCGTGGAGTACCCGCTGCCCACGATCCACATGCTGGTCCCCTGCTCGGACCACGAGTTTGTCGCCGACAAGAACTTTCGCCGCGCGCTGCTGTACGGCATCAACCGCGAAGACATCTTGAAAGGCGAATTGTTGGAGAACCATGAATCGCTGGGATGCCGTGTCCTCTCGGGCCCCTTCCCGGCCGGACTCAGCCAAGACGATCCGCTCGGCTATGGCTATGACACCTCGATCTTGCCGCGACGGTTCGAGCCCAGCTTGGCGCAGTTGTTGGTCTCGCTGAGCCAGAACTTGAAAGCGGCCGAGGCGGAACGCAAGGGCGAACCGGAACCGAAACTGCGCACCGTGCGATTGGCGTTCCCCGCCGACAACCTGTCGCGCGTCGCCTGTGAAGCGATTCGCAGCCAATGGGAATTGATCGGGCTGGACGTCGAATTGGTCGAACTTCCCGTCGGACGCACCTACCCCGACCCCGACACCGCGGACTTGGTTTACGTTTCCTGCGCGATCTGGGAACCGATCATCGATGCGCGTCGCTTGCTCGGCCCGCGTGGACTGGCCCAGAGCGAGGACCAGCTGATCGGTCTCGGCCTGCGGCGTCTCGAAGAAGCTCGCAATTGGAAAGAAGTTCGAGACCGTTTGCTGGTGCTGCACTCGATTTCGCATCACGAATTGCCGGTGTTGCCGCTGTGGCAAATGGTCGATTCCTTTGCGTACCGGAACAACCTGGTCGGCATGGGCAACAACATCGTTTCGCTCTATCAGAACGCCGGGAATTGGAGATTGGAATTTTGAAGCGTTTCACCACCGACCCGACCCGACTCATTTTCATCACCGTCTGCCTCGCGCTGCTGTCGTTGTTGATGGCACCCTCGCTGTCGGCACAGACCGCCGACGAAGCGGACAAGACCACGCCAAGCGCCCCCGAAGAGGAAACGTCGGCCGCCCAGCCGGACCCGCGTGACGAAGAACCGTGGGACTACTCTCCCTATCGGGTGTTGATCTGGGTCGTCTCACGCGATCCCCGCTTCACCGCCGACACGCTTCGCGAACCGGTCTTGGAGTACTTGGATCGCGATTTCAATGCGCTGTGGCGGACGACGATCGCCGACGCCCCGCCGCCGGTCGCCACCGCGTCGTTTCGTTCCATGGAAGACC
>NZ_JBFHKV010000165.1:0-10617 GCF_041595215.1 Stieleria sp.
CGCGGGAAACGCGTGGGATTGGATTTCCGTCTGTCGTGTCAGCGTTGCGGGCTGAAAGCCCCACCCACGTTTTGAACTCGACACTTCTTCACTGCTTGTTGCGTCCTTGATCTGGGTTATTGCACGATGCGATATTACTTTCTTCTCCTGATTGGCCTGTTGGTTTTCATTCCCGATGCGAAGTCGGCGGAACAGATGGATGCCGACGTACTGATCGTCGGCGGGACCGAATCAGGTTGGGCCGCGGCGATTCAAGCCGCGCGATTGGGCGTCAAGAAAATCGTCGTTGTCCACGACGGTCGCTGGCTGGGTGGCCAATTTACCGAACAAGCGCTGGCCTGCGTCGATGAAAACAAGGGCGTCGGCAAAGTCGGCTGGGGCGTGGACTGGCATCCGATGAAGCGTTCCTTTCACCGTTTCGGTCTGTTCAAAGAACTGATGGATCGGATCGAGGCGTTCAACACGGCAAAGTACGGCTCGCCGATGCCGGGACGGCCCCACCACGGGCCGTCCACCTTTCGGCCGGCGGAAGCGGAGGCCATCTTCCGCGAGATGATGCGCCCCTATTTGCAAAACGGCCAAGTTGTGCTGGTGACCGATCGTTACCCGGTGAAAGCGGACGTCGAGCGGTCGGGGACGATTCCCAAGTTGTCGGGGCTGTGGTTTGCGTCCGTCGATGGATCCGAAGCGGATTTACACGTCCGTGCGAACATCACGATCGACGCTTCGGATTGGGGCGATGCAATTCAAGTGTCAGGGGCCGCGTTCGAATACGGACCGGATCCACCGTCACGTTACGGCGAACCGAGTGCTCCAGAGAACGCGCCGAAGAATGAAATGAATCCGATCACTTGGGCGATGATCGTTGAGGAGTCCGATCAGGAGACACCGATCGCCGAGCCACCACGATTCGACGATCGAAACTATCCCCGCGCCACGCATTTCAGTTTGAACGAATTTCGCAGCCTGGATTGGGACGTCAAGAGAGTGGGGCTGGGTGCGATCCGGCATTGGCCCGATGCCGGTGAGACTTCGAAGCGGCAGTTGAGCGTCTACTCCGTTCGTCGCATTGTCGAAGGCCGAACCAGTCGCGACGGCAAAACCGCGATTCTGCTGAACTACATGAACGGCCAGGATTATCCGCTGGAACGATTGCCGGCCCACGTCGCCGATGCCCTCGACGCCACCGAGCCTGGCGCGTCACAGAAGAACATTGTGGTTCTGTCGCGGGCGCAGCGTGAGATCATCTTTCGAGACGCCAAACAACACGCACTTGGGGTGCTGTATCACCTGCAAAACTTTGTTCATCAGCGTGCGGCCGACCGAACCAATTCCTTTCGTCGGTTTCATCTGAGCGACGAATTCGGAACACCAGACAGATTGCCGCCCAAGCCTTACATCCGCGAGTCACTGCGTTTGAAAGCGATGTACATGATGCGTGAGCAAGATGGTCGCAATCGTGACGGCGAAACGAAAACCAAGGCGACGCCACGCTTCGCCGCCGTGATGTATCCCGATGGTTTGTTTGCCTGGCAGTTTCACTACGATTTCCACCGTACCGGGCGGACATATTTGATCAGCGAGAACGCCGACGGGAACGGAAACCAGGGACCTTGGATTGATTATCACAAACCGCTGCGACACACCAGTTTTTTGAGTGACCGGAGCGTGTTTCCGCTGCGAAGTTTGGTTCCCGAACGATTTGACGGGCTGCTGGGGGCGCAGGGCAATCTGGGGTTCAGCAGCATCGTCAGTGCCGCGATCCGATTGCACGATCAACGGATTCACGTCGGACAGGCAGCCGGAGCGACGGCCGCAGTTGCGCTCGCCGCCGGCGTGGCGCCGCGAGAGATTCCGTACGATCGAGCGTTGCTGGAATCGATTCGCCATGCATTGTGCGGTCAAGTCGATTCCGCGACTCCGATTCTGCTGTGGCCATTTCGGGATTTGGATTCGGGGCATCCGGCGTTTGTCGCGATCAACCGTTTGGCAGCACTGGGGCTGCTTCCCCTCGGAATTCACGACGTCGACTTTCGGCCCGATGATCCGGCAAGCTCAGAGTGGATCGCCGAAGTGGTGGCCAAAAGCGAAGGCTTGGTGGTACCGCGGGAGTGGACGTCGGGGACGCGTGGAGCGTTTTGTCAGCTTTGGTGGAACGTGATTGAACAACAGGGCTGGGACGCGTGGCAATTCGATCGGATCAGTCTCGACGACGCAGACGGCGATGGCATCCCCGATCAAGACGATGCGTTGTTATTCACGCCGAACGAACCGATCCGGTTCGAAATCGAGCGTCGTAAGTTGCCCGGCGATCGAGACGGTGTGCCGGATAAGACGAGCGCACCGAATCGATCCTTTGATTTTTGCGGTCCCGGTGTCGGCGTGGACGACGGATTCGTTGCCGACCATGGCCAACGTTTTGATCGCGAGCGGGGATACGGGTGGACCGACGATCTGAGCCAAAACCATCGCAAACGAAATCGGATCGACGGGCCGGGCGATTCCTTCGTTTTCACCCGCAAAACGGCCACCTGGGAGTGTCGCGTTGCCGACGGACGTTATCGCGTCAGCCTCTGTGTCGGAGATGCGGGACACGAACAGTCGACGCAATCGGTGTCCGTCGAAGGGCACCCCTTGATCGACCGGATCAGCACGCCCGAGGGCGAGTTCATCGAAGTCACGCGAGAGATTTCTGTCCAAGACGGACGGTTGACCGTTGACATCGGCTCCGGTGCAGAGGGTTCCAATACCTGCCTCAATTGGCTGCAAGTCGAAGGGCCGCTTTAGCGGCAGGTGGGGCAGGCTTCCCGTCTGTCTGGTCCACATCAATGATGCCTGGAAACCGATCTCACCGCGCGCTCGATTGACACAAAGCAGCTACAATCTATTCTCACCGATTCACTTTGATCCTCTCCCTCCACAGACATCTCCTGTCATGAAGTTTCTTTGCACGTTCTTGGTGGTCGCCGCCGGATGGGCCGCCCTGCCGAATGTCTCCGTCGCCGCGGAACAACCCAACATCATGGTTTTTCTGGTCGATGACATGGGAATGATGGACACGTCCGTTCCCTTTTTGACCGATGAGGCGGGGAATCCGAAACGTTACCCTCTGAACGATTATTACCGCACTCCTGCGATGGAACGGTTGGCCGCGCAAGGCATTCGGTTCAACCAGTTTTACGCGATGAGTGTTTGTTCGCCGACGCGGGTGAGCATCATGACCGGGCAGAATGCCGCTCGGCACCGGACGACCAACTGGATCAACCCGCGGCAGGACAACGCGGGAAAGAACGGCGCACCGAATTGGAATTGGGCAGGGTTGAAAGAAGGCGACGTGACGTTGCCGGGCGTGCTGCGTGGACGTGGTTACAAGACGATTCACGTCGGCAAGGCGCACTTCGGACCGGAAGGGCACGAGGGGGCCGAGCCGCTGAACTTGGGGTTTGACGTCAACGTGGCCGGTGCCGCATTTGGAGCCCCAGGCAGCTACTACGCGGAAAAAAACTACGGTGCGGGAACCAAACGCGCCCACCACGCAGTCCCCGGACTGGACAAGTACCATGGCAGCGACACGTTCTTGACCGAAGCGTTGACGATCGAAGCCAAGCAACGCGTGACCGAAACGGTGGAACAAGACAAGCCGTTCTATTTGTATTTCTCGCACTACGCGGTCCACGCCCCGTTCGATTCCGACCCGCGTTTCGCCGACCACTACAAGGATTCAGGCAAACCCGCCAACGCGCAGGCCTTTGCCACGTTGATCGAAGGCATGGACAAATCGCTCGGCGACATGCTGGACCACCTCAACGAACTCGGTGTCGCCGAGAACACACTGATCTTTTTCTTGGGTGACAACGGCAGCGACGCGCCGCTGGGGCATCAGCACGAGGTCGCTTGTGCAGCACCGCTGCGTGGAAAGAAAGGCGCACACTACGATGGCGGCATGCGTGTGCCGTTGATCGCCGCGTGGGCAAAGCCGAATCCGGACAACGCACTGCAGCAATCCCTTTCGATTCCCGCCGGCACGATTCAACACCAAGTCGCATCGGTCGAGGACTTGTTCCCCACGTTGACGCAGCTCACCGCGGCAGAAGTCCCGGAAAGTCACGTCGTCGACGGGGCACCGTTGCAAACGCTGCTGACCGGACAAACCGACGCCGATCGCCCGCAGCAATTCTTGATGCACTATCCGCACGGGCCGCACCGCAGCAATTACTTTACCGTCTGGCGTGACGGGGACTGGAAAGTCATCTACCACGCTCTGCCGGAAACGAAGACCACCGGTGGTCACATTCAGTTCAGCGATGGGAACTACGAGTTGTTCAACCTGGCCGACGATCCCTTTGAGTCGAACAACTTGGCCAAGTCTCGGCCCAAGGTGCTCAAACGCATGATGCAAGGCTTGATCGAGGCCCTGCAGCAGCACGACGCGGTCTACCCGGTCGATGACGCGGGGAATGTCGTCGTGCCGCAATTGCCGTAGTGGACGAGGGTGGTGTAAAGACTGAAGGATTGAAGTGGCAGGATGATTCGGGGATAAGTCAAATGGCTATTTCATCATTCTGCCAGCCGATCATTCTGCCATTCCTGTTTTGTAGGCCCGCCGGTGCGGCGGGGGGGTCGCAAGCTGGAAGCGTACGCCACTTTGGGGAGTCACAAGCTGGAAGCGTACTCCGCTTTGGGGGTCGCAAGCTGGAAGCTTACGCCACTTTGGGCTTACTCTACTTGGGAGCAATTTGCTTGAGGTGTTTTGATTCGAGTTCGGCGTAACAGTCTGGCAGATCGAAGTGGGCGAGCACATCGGGTAACAAGGTCGCCAGCGGCCAGTCGTAGTGCTCGCTTTCGGCAATCGCGGAATACGATGTCAGCGCTTGCTTCAGTGTCACCTGCTTGACGTGATCGGAGAGGACGCCGGCGAAGGTTGCTGGTAGGGTTCCCCAGCCAAGTCCCGCCAAATGGATCTCGGTGTGACCGATCGATGCGAGCCAGTCGAGCACGCGTAGCACATCAAACGTTTTCTGGCCCACGTAGGGTCGCCCCAGCATCACGCTGTGGATGGCGTACAGGTAGTCGCTGCCGTAGGGGCTGTGGAACGTGCCGGGTTGGCTGGTGCCGGGAAGTGACTCGCCGATGCCCCGGACGTCGAGCGTGAAGAACGGCGTTTCGGGTTCGGATTGAATCAGTTCACCGATCAGCGGTTCGTCACGCAGTTCGGCGTCGCTGGACAAATGTGAAACGTACAGCACGGCGCGTTTGCCGGCGCGCGGCGGACGTGAATGCCAGCGTTGGTCGGTCAAGCGATAGACGATCGCATGGATTCCCGGTTCGGTTGCCACGGTGTAACCCATCGCGTACTTCGAAGGGTATCCCTTTGCGTTCAGGTAGCTGAAGTTGCGATAGTCGGGGACCTTTAGGCCATCGAGGTTCAGCTTTAGAACATCGATCAGGGTCGAACGCAGCGTTTGTCCGCGCGGGCTGTTCCGTTTCTTCGCGAGCTGCTCGGATTTCTCGCGCGTGAAATTAAAGACGGTGCGAGTGCCGTCCAACCGGGCGACTTGTCCCTCGGGGGTACACCAAAGCGTTTCGTCTTTCTCGATCTGAATGTCCGGCTCGGCGGTAAAGGGAACCTTACCCGTCGTGGTCAACACGCCGTCGAACAGGCCATCGGTTTGTCGATCGTCCCATCCGACCGCACGGTTGAACCAGGCATACATGGCCTCGCGGTTTTCTTGCGAGTATCCATGCCCGGTCGGTCCGACAAACAGCGCCACATTGTCTTCGGCGCCGAGCAATTTGTACAGCCGGCGAAGTCGCTCGTACGTCTCTTCCGCGCCGCGAACGTCAAAGAAGTCTTGTTCTTTGGCCAGGATGATGATGGGCTTGGGCGCCATCGCGGCCAGGAAATCGCTGTGGTCCAGTCCCAGAGGAAACACATCCGGCGGGCACTGCTCGGTGTCTTGCGGCAATTCGTTTTCCAAATTGCGTCGGAACGTGGAAACAAAACACGCCGGGGCTCCCATCGACCAACGGTCATCCAGCCCACACAACCAGGTGGTCATCGTCCCGCCGCCGGAATTGCCGGTCACGCCGATCCGCTGTGGATCGACTTCGGGGCGGGTGAGCAAATAATCGAGGGCGCGGATTCCATCCCAGGCGCGCCAATTGCCAAAAAACTCGCCGACAAGAAACTGTTGGTTGCCCGCGTGCAGGTGTTCACGGACACCGACGCCGATTTCGGATTTCAGGTTTTCATCGGGGTACTGCAAACGTTCGCCTTGTCCGATCGGATCGTAGATCAAACAGACATAACCGAGTCGCGCCAACCCTTGTGCGAACGCTTGATAGGGCTCGGCGGCCTTGCCGTTGGAGGAATGGCCGCAGGTTCCCACGACCGCGGGCAGTTTCCCGCTTGCGTCGTTGGGAATGTAGAGGTTCGCCGTGACAGGAAACCCGGGACGGCTTTCAAAGATCACGTTTTCGATTCGATAGGTGTCGCGCTGGACGGTTCCGGTGACGCGGGCGTTCAATGGTGTCTTGTCCGGATTGGTGCCAAAGGACTGGCGACACTTCGCTTGAACCGATTCAACATAACGCCACGCATCTTGCTCGGTCTTCAAGCTATTCAGCGTTCGTCGGTGTTCGTTTTCAAACTGTCGCAACTGGTGAACAAAGAACTCCTGAATCATTCGCGGGAATCGATTCCGGGGGGCGACCTCCTCCGCTGCAAACGCGGTCGGGTGACACAACGAGCCGATCATCGGCAGCGCGAGGGAATGCCCGGCGACGGTTTTGAGCGCGTGGCGACGTGAAAAAGAGAAACGCGGCGGTTGATCGGGTCGGAATCGCGAATCGTTCATGGAGGGCAACTCTTGGGGAAGGGGGTGGGCAATCGCGGAGGCGTCGAATTGACGGACGAACCGATTCGATTCGAGTATTCGTCGAGGGCATCGTCGTCTATAATGACCAGCCCATCCTACAATGAAGAGAGAATCCCGTGTGGCAACTCAGATTGCCAACCCGGGCTGCTCCTGCCCACCTCAACAGTTTCTTATGGCATTACGATTTGCCCAATCGGTTTGCGCGCCTGTGGTTGTGTTGTCACTGGCAGTTATCTTTGCAGACCTGTGCGGTTCGGAACGACCTTTCGCCAGTGCCGAAGACGCGCGTGCAGTCGACTCAGGTACCGACGACTCGGGTTCGAAGGGATTGACCGCTGAAGGTGCCGTTGAGTTCGTGCAATCGTATTGCATCGATTGCCACGTCGGCGAAGATGCGGAGTCGGGATTGGACTTGGAGGGATTCGCATCAGCCGAAGACGTCGCAAGTTCGATCGAGGCTTGGAACCGAATTGCGACACGGGTTCACGAAGGCCAGATGCCGCCGTCGGATTCCGAGATGCCATCGCAGCAGAGCCGCTCGGCGTTTGTCCGTTGGATTCGCGACACGATTTATCAAGCGGTCTGCGACGACGGGGTTCAGCCCGGCGGCCCGATGTTGCGACGGCTGAACCGGACCGAATACGCCAACACCGTTCGCGACTTGCTGGGCATTCCCATCAATGCGGGCCACGCGCTGCCCGACGATGGAGCGGGCGGCGAAGGGTTTGACAACGCGGCGGAGACGCTGTTCATTTCGCCGATCTATGCGGAAAAGTATTTGGATGCGGCACGGTCGGCGATCGGCCACGCGTTGAAAGACCCCGACGATCGAAAACGGATCATCACCGCCACGCCGAACGACAAACGGTCACCGGAACAAGCCGCCCGCGAAGTGCTCGCCGGATTCCTGCCGCAAGCGTTTCGCCGTCCCGCCAGTACGGAAGAAATCGACGAATACACTCAGCTGTTCAATCAAGTCTACGAGGAAGACCAGTCGTACATCAGCGCGATCGAGTTCACGTTGGTCGCCGCGATGGTGTCGCCAAAGTTTTTGTTCTTGTTCGAACAAGCCGCCGAAACCGACGAACCGACTCTGGTTTCACAGTACGAGATGGCATCGCGGCTGTCGTACTTTCTGTGGGCGTCGATGCCGGACGACGAACTGATGCGTTTAGCGGCGCAAGGCAAGTTGCACGACGACGACGTTTTGGAACAGCAGGTCGCCCGGATGTTACGCAGTGACGTCGACCGCCGCGGTCTGCGACGCGGGGCGAAGGTCCGTGAATTCGCCACCAGTTTTGTCGAACAATGGTTGGGCACGCGAGCGCTCGGACGCGAATTCAAACCCGACAAATCCGTCGCGCTCAAGTACGACTCCGAACTCGAAGGCGGCATGAAGTACGAGCCGATCTTCTTTTTCGAAGACTTGCTGGCCGACAACCGTTCGCTGCTGAACTTGATCGATTCTGATTTTACCTACGTCAATCGAACGTTGGCCCGGCATTACATGGTCAAGGGTGAGTTTCGTGAGCAGCCCAAGAAGGTCGAACTCAGTGAGAAGGACCATCGTGGCGGGTTATTGGGCATGAGCGCGGTGTTGGCCGTTTCATCGTTCCCGCACCGAACCAGTCCCGTTTTGCGCGGGAAATGGGTGTTGGAAACGCTGTTGGGTACTCCACCACCGCCGGCACCGCCGAATGTGCCGGCCTTGGAAGAAACCGGTGATGCCGCCCAGCCGTCATCGCTGCGGGAGCGATTGGAAAAGCATCGATCGGATCCGGTCTGCGCCTCCTGCCACCAGGCGATGGATCCACTCGGGTTCGGACTGGAAAACTATGACGTGCTCGGCCGATGGCGGACGGTGGCCGATGGTGTCGCGATCGATGCCAGTGGACAGCTTCCCAGCGGCGAGACGTTCAACGGGCCCGACGAATTGAAGGGGCTGTTGATGGATCGCAAAGAGCAGTTCATGCGGAATTTGACGTCCAAAATGCTCGGCTATGCTTTGGCTCGTGGACTGACCAATGAAGACGCTTGTGTGGTCGAGTCGATCACGCGAAAACTGGCCGAAGACGACTACAAAGCCCAAACGTTGATTCTAGAGATCGTCAAGAGCGTGCCGTTTCGATACAAGCAGGGTTCGTAGCTTCGCTTGTTTTCAACAAGCTACAATGAAAGCGAACATTCAAAATAGGATGAAACACATGAACGTCTATTTGGACGACGAGACGAATCGTCAGATGCCGCTATCACGTCGTACGCTGTTACGTGGTGCGGGGGCGGCTTTGGCGTTACCGTGGCTCGAAGCAATGATGCCCGGCAAGGTTTCGGCGGCCGAATCGGAGGGCAAGGCACCGGAGGACTCGCCGCTGCGGATGGCGGCGCTGTTCGTCCCCAACGGCGTTCGGCAGGACATGTGGACGCCGGAGAAGACCGGCCGCGATTTCGACTTGTCACCAACATTGGAGCCACTGGCCGACGTCAAGGATCAGCTGTTGGTGCTGACGAATTTGTGGAACCAGGCCAGTAACTTCGGCGACGGACACTACGTCAAGTGTTCTGGATTCTTGACCTGCACCACGATCAACAAGTCATTGGGGATCGATCTGAACTGTAACGGGCGGTCGATGGATCAGGTGGCCGCCGATTACGCTGGGAAACTCACACCGCTGCCGTCGCTGGAACTCGGCATCGATCCGGTCACGACCGGCGTCGACACCAACGTCGGTTACACGCGCGTTTATGGATCGCACATCGCCTGGAGCGGTCCGACGAGTCCGCTGGCGCGGGAGTTGAATCCGCATCTGGTGTTTGACCGGCTGTTCCGCGCCGGCAACCCCAACAAGGGAGCGGCTCAGCGTGATCGGTTGCTATTGGACCGCGTCCTGGAAGATGCCGATCAGTTGAAGCATCGACTCGGTGCGGCGGATCGACAGCGGATGGAAGAGTACCTGCAATCGGTCCGATCAGTCGAGAAACGCTTGCAGAACCAGGATGCCGGCGGAGCCACACAATGGCAACCGCTGGTCAAGCTGGACCGCCAAAACCGGCCTCCGGAAGAACGTCCCGACGCCTATGTCGAGCAGGTTCGGTTGATGTTGGACATGATCGCGTTGGCGTTCCAAACCGACACCACACGCGTCTGTACCTTCATGTTCGGCAACGCCGTCAGCGGCCGAAACTTTTCGTTCCTCGATGGTGTTTCCGGCGGTCACCACGACACCTCGCACCACCAGAACAACGAAGACAAGCTGCGTCAGTATCAACTGATCAATCGTTGGCATGTGGAACAGTACGCCTACTTGCTCGGAAAACTTCGCTCGATGAAAGAACGCGAGGGAACGGTGCTCGACAACTCGATGATCTTGTACGGGTCTGGGTTGCGTGACGGAAACAGCCACAACCCGCACAACCTGCCGATCTTGCTGGGCGGTAGCGGCGGCGGACGCATCGCCACCGGCCAACACCTGTCTTTCGGTCGCGACACGCCACTAGCGAATCTGTATGCCGCGATGTTGAACGCATTCGGAACCGGGCACGAGCGATTCGCCGATAGCACGGGGATTTTGCCGGGAGTGCTAAGCTGATTGATCGAGGTCCGGTCGTTGCTTCGCAGCGCGTGGGGATGCGCCTGAAGGCTGGACACCAACATGCGCTGGTGTCCAGGCTTTAGCCCAATACCGCTAAGTTACGCAGACAATTGTCTCGTCAAATTTGCGTTGGAGAACCGGCAAATTAC
>NZ_JBFHKV010000166.1:0-10592 GCF_041595215.1 Stieleria sp.
CAGCAGAGACAGGTGGACCGGTCCCGGCTGCTTCATCGAACGCAACATCGGCGATCCCGCAATCATCCACTCCACCTTGGAATACTGCCGAAGCTGATGGTTGAGCACAAAGTTGCCTCCCATGCTCTGCCCCAACAGACCGATCGATGCGTCGGGATACCGCTGCCTGAGATGATTCAAGAAGATCTCGACGTCGTCCAATAGTGCGTCGTAGCTTGGGATCTGCATCCGCGGTCCCGGGCTCTTGCCGTGTCCAACCTGGTCAAAAGCAAACACGCGGATTCCGCGACCGGCAAACCAACGTCCCAATGCATCGAATCGTCCCGAATGGTCACCCAGACCATGTACGACCCCCAACACGATCTCTCGCGGAAACACCGACGACCGCGCATCGGGGTCGAACCAGGATCGGACGTACCGATCGTGATGACCGAACTCCCACGTTTCCTCGCTGCTGATCAGGTCACGTGTGTGCATGTCAGACGGCCCTTGGTGATTTCGTCGCGGGGAGGTACAGGCGTGATCGGGACGAGGTGCGGGATCATGAAGAACGATGAGGCGGAATGAGAGGATGACAAAACGGTATGAGGCTGGGGATCCGTATGGAGGTAGGAAGATTTCGGAGGTAAGAAAATTGAGAAAACGATGAGTCGTGGCACGACACAAAATCTTCCTACCACCAAAATCTTCCTACCCCTCCACTACTTCGGCGCCGTCACGTCGCTGGGCCGCTTGGGAATTTCATTGAGCGTGTAGTACGCCTTGGTGTGGACCAGTTTCCCGCCTTCGGATGATCGGATCGGGGACAGGTCAAAATCATGGACGTGCCCCTGGACCAATCCATCGACCTTGAGCTGAACGGTCAGGCCGTCGTCGGACACGATCGCCTCGGTCACCGTGGGTGTCGTCTGGTCGACTTCGGGGCTGCCGTAACCTTGTCGATAGAGGTGGGTGTAGGTCGCCAGCTGGTAGGATTCCGGTTGCGACGCGATCTTGGGGTCGACAGGTTTGGTGAACGTCACACGAAACCCATCCGGCAACACATTGAGTTGCTTGATTTCGAAGGGGACGATCCCGGTCCAGTCGATTCGTTGGATGGCAAATTCTCGCGGGCCGCGCACGGGCCAACCGCGGTTGGTGCCGCCGACGATCAAGTCGCCTTGCGGAGTGAACTGACACGCCAACAATCCGGTCGCCAGTCCTTCGCGGAACGGGTAGCAGGCGCCTTGCCAAACCCCATTGATCTTTTCGGTCGTTGCTCGCATCACGACACTCAAACTGAAATCGCCGACAAAGATCTGGTTTTCGAACGGCCCAAATTTGCCGCCGGTGCGATCGACCATGAAGCCTGAGATCGATCGCCCCATCTTGATGTACGGAAACACGACCGCGTACGGCACCAACTCTTTGACTCGGGCTCGTTCGATCATCAACCGCGACGGCGTATTCGGTTCCACCTTGGGCTTTTCCAGATTTTCCGCCAAGTCGTACCAACGAAAACTCGCCGGATGCCCCATGAATCCTCCCGGCTCCAAGACCTTCAAGCTGCACGATCCGTTCCACGGTCCTTGGCTTTCGGCGTAGAACATCACGCCGTGTTCGTTGGGACCGATCCCGCAGGGGCTGCGAATGCCGCTGCAAATCGGGATCGTTTTTCCATCGGGAGTGACCTTCACACACCAGCCGCGAAACGGTTCATCGGACTGATAGGATTTGGAAAGACACAGTGCGACCCAGATGTTGCCTTCGGGATCCAGTTTCGAGCCGAATGCGAATTCGTGATAGTTGCGGAATCCCCAGGCGTCGCTAAGGGTTCGAAAACGGTCCGCCAGTCCGTCACCATTTTCGTCGGTGATCTTCGTGACTTCGGTTTGTTGGGTGATGTAGAACGCGTCGTCCTTGAACGACATCCCGAGGACTTCATCGAGCCCGCTGGCAAAGCGTTTGTAGGTTGGTTGCGGGTAATCGTCGAACGCGCCCTCGACCAAGTAGATGTCACCGCGGCGGGTTCCGATGGCCAACCGATCGTCGGGCAGGACTTCAAAGCTGCCGGCTTCGATCGCCGTGCCTTCGGGCATCGGGATCTCGACGATTTTGTAGTACTTCGATTCCTCTTCGGCCGTGTCCCAGTATTCACCCAATGTTTGGGCGCGCGTCGATGGTGCCGCGGAAAGGATGAGGGCGAAGATGACGATGAGGGATGTTGTAAGACGCATTGAGCTTCGGTGATTGATCATTGCTTCGTAGTCGCGTGACTCATTCCGGGGGATGACAAGCTGGCAGCCTGTCCCACTGGGTTACCATCGGTACTGGATCTCCAACGTGGTGCCGCCGGCAGGCAAACTGAGCGGAACGACCAGTTGCATCCCCGTTTCCGATTGCTCCACTTCGGCTTGATGTGGGGCGTCGACTCGGACGCGCAGCGATTCACCGATGAGAAAGGTTTGCTTGTCGATGGCTTTCACTGTCTCGCCCGATGCGACGCGAAAGACAAGGTTGTTACGCTTGTCCTTCGACGTGAATGTCACCGTCCGTTTCAACACCGCTTGGTCGGCGTCGGTGTCTTTCGAATCGATCGCGTAATCTTCGATTTCGATTTCGCCGAATCGATAGGTCCATGTCGGTCGGCCGATGTCGTCCAGGTCATAGCCGGTGAATTGGTGATGCGGCGGACGACCTTCGTCAACGATCCAGGGTGATTGGGCGTCGTCCAAATCCGGCCCGGGCGGGAAACGAATCAAGTCGCTTCCCAGAGGTCGTACGGTTCCGTGTCCCTGGCTGCGCCAGACGCCGCCCGGATCAGCGAAGTCGCCTTTCCAAATCATTGCCAACCGCATCTGTTCGGCGTCAAAGGCCAGATTCAATCCGCCCGGATAGCCGACCCCGATGCCTCGTTTGCCGATGCCTGGATAGCTTCGACGCAGCATCACGGCACGGCCTTGATCGGCCAACAACCGGATCGGTTCTAACTGCAATCCGCGCGGCGTCCTGGCCTGCCGCCCTTCGAGCAGGTATTCCCAGACCGCTCCGACTTGAAGGTTCGGGTCTCCGCCCAGGATCTCTTTGCGGATCGCTTTTCCGCCCGGCCAAAACGAGGGCATCACCGTTCCCGGGCTGACCAATTGCGGCGAGACCATGTATTGATAGAACCATTCCCGATGAAGTCGCTCGGCCATTTCGGTCAGGTCGACCGCCGGCATGGTTTGCGCCGGTTTGTGTTGGAAGGTGTGGCAGGCGATGCAGTTCAGTCCGCCGTTGCCGACCAGTTCCAAGCCCGTTTGGCGAGCCTCCTTGGGATCCTGCGTCTCGGTGATTTCGACCAACGGCTTGGGGTCAACCGTTGCAAACCGATCGACCAGGTGGGCCACGTTGGCCGCGCCGTACTGCGGCATCCTGGTGTTCATGTAGGGGCGGATGGAACGACCGTTGACTAACACGTCGCGCAGCCATTTGGAACGCAGCTTCCCTCCGACGCCGCTCAACGTCGGCGGGATTCGTCCTTGGGGACCGAGGTTTTCATTGGTCGTGTGGAAGTACGGATCGCGTTGGTCCGACACCCCGCCCCAGCCATCGCGCGAGTGGCAACGGTCACAGCGAAACGTTGCCATCGTCAAAACGACGTGTTCTCGATCATCAAGCGTGGCGGCGGACGATTGAAGGGCGACTCGAATCGCGTCGCGCTGGGCGTCGTCCAATGGATAATTCGCCCACGCCCCCGACTTCTCCGACAGACAGCCTTGCGCCGTGTTCAATTCAGCCAGGGACGCATAACGATCGGCACGCCCTTGGGCTTGCACCTGTTGCGTTTGGCCGTCCTCGGCGACATGGCACTGGACGCATCCGAGTTCGGTGAACGAGTTGCGACCGGACCGAATCATCTCGGGATCGGTTTGCATCGGCCGGTGATCGGCATCGGCCCCCGCACCGCTGACCAGATAGTTTGCCAAATCGACCGCTTCCCAGTGCGTCAGTTTCATGTCGGGCATGCGTCCAGACGGGCGCACCGAATGCGGATTTTCCAGGAAGGACGAAAGTCCGTCGACGCTGTACTTCTGGCTCAGATCGCCGAGGGCAACCGAACTGTCGGCCATCAACTCGTCGCCGTCTTTGCCGCGCGGTGAATGACAGGCGACGCATCCGACCGAGTGGAACAGTTCTCGACCGCGCGCCGCCGACTGGTCGTCGATCGATCCCCGTTTAAAAGGATCCTTCGACAGCGACATCAAATAGTGGGTGATCGCCGTCGACACCGCATCGCGATCCTCATCGGAAAGATGTTGCATCAAATCCGGCATGCTGGTCCCCGGCTTCACGCCGTGGGGATCCGCGATGAATCGTCGGATGTATTGGGGATCGATTCGCGATGCCGCCGCGGTCAGAACCGGAGCCTGTTTGGGCGGCGTGGAAGCGTGCATCGTCGGTGCCGCGGCGTTGTCTCCGTGACAGCGGACGCAACCGAACTGGTCCATCAAAACCAATCCGTGGATTCGAGGATCAAGCGAGGTGGACCGTGATGCGTGCATCGACGCGGCGACGTTTGGTGCTTGCGCGGTTTGGGCGATGTCCATCAGGTATTTGACCAAATCCAAAAACTGTTGCCGGTCTTTGAGTTGATCAGCCAGTTTGGTCGGCATCGCAGAAACCGTTTGCGGCTCCATGCGATCGATGTCGTCGTGTGCGATCACGATCAAGCGATTGGCATCGGACAGTTCCCTCAGCACGATCGAGTCGGCGTCCTGCCGGATGACTCGCCCGGTCGCCACTCGGCCTTCCAGGGTCAAGATTTTTACCGATTCGAATCCCTTGGCGATCGACTTGGACGGTTGCAGGATCGCTTCGACGATTGTTTCGTCATTCCGGTCCGCGGAGACTTGGGTGAGATCCGGTCCGAGCAGATCGACAGCGCCCTGGGCATGGCACTTGGTGCACGAGAGTGACTGGGTTGAAAACAGAATGGCTCCCCGAACCGCATCTCCCCGCTCGCGAGCCTGGGCGGCTAACGTTCGGCTGTCCTCGGCGAGTAGTTGATCGGTCAACGAGGGCTGTGGGGCGGACTGCGCCAGTCCCCGCGCGGCATGGCAACCGAGTACAAACAGCAGTCCGGCGAGCAGGATTCGATTCACGCCAAGGGTTCTCGTCTGATGATCAAGGTTCTTGTTCGATGTCGACAGTGTAACTGCAGTGTAGAGCAAGCATCTCGCTTGCCGAAGCAGAGCAGAGCGACTCTGCCACAAGAAACCGGCGTGACACGGCGTCGCGGTGCGCCATACGCAGTCCTGAGTCGTGTTTGCGCACGTTGTCAGTTTGGGTCGGTCGAGGAACCGGCGGTTGGGTGTGGAGTTGGGGGGCACAATACGCTGTGGGGCGTGAACGCTTTCGCGAATCGGATGTGGTTTGAAGGGGGGTCGGCCGGGACGGCCGAGAGTCGCAAGCTGGAAGCTTACGCCACTGGTGAGGACGCAAGCTGGAAGCTTAGGCCACTGATGAGGATGCAGGCTGGGGGCTTACTGCGCGGCGGCGATTCCGGCGGCTCGTCCGGTGCTGAAGGCGGCTTGAAAGTTGTAGCCTCCGATCCAACCATCGACGTCCAGCACTTCGCCGGCGATGTAGAGCCCTGAGACCTTGCGACTTTCCATTGTTCGCGGATCCACTTCCGACAGCTTCACGCCACCGGCGGTGACCTCCGCCTTGGCGAACCCCCGTGTGCCTTGCACGGGAAACGTCGCGTATTTCAGCCCGTTGACCAGGGCCTGCAGCTTGGTGCGTGAAAGTTCTGCGATCGGGCACTCGGCGTCACTTGCTCGGGCGACCGATTCGGCCAGTCGACTTGGCAACCACTCTGTGATCAGGGCGGTGGTCGTGCGGCGCCCCCCGCCGCCACGATCGGTCAGTGCCTTCTCAAGTTGCGGGACCGACATCTGGGGCACCAGGTCGACGGCCAGCATGACGTCGTCGAACGAATCGGCGCGGGTGATCGTGCCGCTGACGTCCATCGCTGCAGGGCCGGAGAACCCCAGATGCGTGAACAGCCAACTGCTGCGGCGGCTGACCAGCGGCTTGCGTTTGGAGGGTGCCTTGGATTGCCAATCACTGCGTTGGTAAACCGATGCGATGCAATCATCGAGCGTCAAACCGGACAGGCTGTGCGTCCAATCGTATCCGCCGACCAAGGGAACCAGTGCGGGCCGGGTCCGGACGATGGTGTGTCCCAACTTGTGCAGCCAGGCGTACGCATCGCCGGTCGTGCCGCAGCCCGGCCAACTTTTGCCGCCGGCGGTCACGATCAGCCGATCGCAGCGGATCGATTCCGATTCGGTATGGATCAGCCACTGGTCGGCCGCTTTTTCGACCGCGGTGACGGCACACCGCAAATGAAGTTTCACACCCGCTTGGACGGCGCGTCGTTGCAAGGCGTCGCGGACGTGGATCGCGCGATCGGATTGCGGAAACACCTTTCCGGTCGACTCCACCTTGGTCTGCACCCCGTGTTCGTGAAACATCGCCACGACATCGGCCGGTCCGAAGGCACCGACGGACTTTTGCAAAAATCGCCCCGCCTTGCCAAAGGCCTGGACGATCCCTTTGGCATCGGTGTCCTGGGTGATGTTGCAGCGGGTTCCACCGGACATCAAGATCTTGACCCCGGTTTTGCCATTCTTCTCCAACAGCAGTACGCTCGCCCCCCTCATCGCGGCCTCCGCCGCAGCGACCAAACCGGCCGCCCCGGCACCGATCACCACAATGGAGTGTGCGGATTTGTCGAGCATCGGTGAATGGGTCATGTGCGGTCTGCCTGCGACAATCGTGACGTCAGTAACTTTGGGGAATATGCGGGCAAGGCCGTAAGAAGCGATTTAAACTGGGGGTTTACTAGGACGGCCAGTCAGATTTGCCCACTTCCAGGGACGATACAATCCAAACGAGGATTCCGTTCGACCACGTGGTTTACCCAACCGCGTGTCGGATCACCACCGCGACCCACTACACGATTGTTCTGCGATGTCCGTTGATAGCCCAGCCCAACTCGCCAGCGACACTAATCCAGACCCCAAACGAACGCCGAAGGTGGTTCCTGCTCCGCCGCGTGGCGACGGCAAGTTTTCCTTTGCCGAAGCGCGCAATCTAATCGGTGATTTGACGAAACCGAATCCGCGAATCTACTGGACAGATTTCTTGCTGTCGATCGTCGGCGGCTTCATTGCCTTGAACGCGACGCTGCACGTGCCGCGATTGTTCTGGCCGGCCCCCTGGGTGATTCCCGTCGTGATCGTGTCGTACCTGGCGACCGTGCTGCTGTTCATGCGTTCGGTGATGTTCATTCACGAGCTGGTTCATTTACCCAAAGAAGGGTTCAAAGGATTTCGGTTCGCGTGGAATGCCTTGTGCGGCATCCCGTTGTTTGTGCCGTCGTTTTTGTACTATCCGCACGTCGATCACCATCGACGCAAGCATTACGGCACCGACCATGACGGAGAGTACCTGTCGCTCAGCCATCACAGCCCGTGGATGATCGTCGGCTTTATCGGCCAGGCGCTGATCATTCCCGTTTTGGGTCTGTTTCGGTTCGTGGTGCTGAGCCCGGTTTGCTGGCTGATCCCGGGAGCCCGCGCGTTCGTGCACCGCCACGCGTCGACGATGGTGGTGGATCCGTTTTACGAGCGTGACGATCCGTCGGACAAGGAAATGCGGATCGTGGTGATGCAGGAGTTCTTCTGTTTTCTGGTCGGAAGCGGATTGATCTTTCGCCACAAGATTGTCACCGGGGAATGGTTTGATCCGTTGTGGATCGTCGCGTACAGCGTTGCAATCGGATTGTTGACGCTGAATGAAGTCCGCACGTTGGGAGCGCATCGATGGACGGGCGACGGCGGCGAGATGACGTTCGAAGAACAGTTGCTCGATTCGGTCAACTATCCCCACCATCCGTGGATCAGCGAACTGTGGGGTCCGATCGGAACACGCTACCACGCCTTGCACCACCTGTTCCCCCGCTTGCCCTATCACAACCTGGGCGAAGCTCATCGTCGGCTGATCGAGGGGTTGCCGGCCGACTCGCCGTATCATCGAACGGTCGCGACCAGTTTGACCGCCGAGATCAAGGCGCTGTGGCGACGGGCACGCGATCGTGGGAAGCCAGCCGAAAGCGAACCGTCCGCGATGGCGGCGTGATCAACCGCTGAGCCAGTGACACGCAGGTTGGTGTCGAGGCTTGGGCCCGAAGGCTCGCGGCAAACGGCTGATCATCGATTGACATCAGCCGGTTCGCGCCAGCGTCCGGGCGGCTTGATTGATTTCAGCGAAGCTCCATCGATCTCAACGGAGCGGTAGTGGGCTTCTTGCGTGATCGGCACCGCGTACGTGATACTGCGGCCTTGAGGAGACGAGCGACCACGACGGTGCGCGTCGCCCCTGGTCGGAATTGCCCACGGTTGATCGGACGAAGCGGAGCCCAGGCTTGAACAAGAGCGAGATTCACGCCGGTTACGACTTCGAATCCGGGATGTTCTCTCGGATGCGCTCCTGGGTCGACGTAGCATCCTGGATTCGCCTGACCCGCATCCCCAGGATCCTCGCTTCCCCCAGTCACGTCGCAGTCGTCTTGCTGGCCTGCATTGCGACCAGAACGATCGCGTCGTTTTTCGCAGAGGGACCTCTCCAGCTGGGCAGATTTTGGGAGCTGCATTCCCACATTCAACTGCTGGTGGCGATGTTTCATTGGACCGGTCCGCTGCTCGGATCGCTGCTGGCCGCCGTGTTGCTGATCATTTGGATTCCGGTGATTCAGTTCGTTTGCCGCGGCGGCGCGGCGTTGGCTGCGGGCAAACCTCTGCCGCGTGCCGGCCAGACGCTGCGTTTGGTTGGATCGCGGCTTTGGCGATCACTGTTCGTGCCGATCCTGCCCTGCTTGTGCATCGTGGCATTGATGGTGGGCGTGTTTCTGATCCGACTACCGAGTTTTGTGGCGGACGTGCCCTTGGTCTCAGGCATCACCGGCTGGGCGATCGGCGTCGCCGCGATCCCGGTCGGTATTCTGGGATTTGGAGCCCTGTTCGCCGTACCGCTGGCGCTCGCGGCAATGGTCTGTGAACCGACGCCCGACCCGATCGATTCGCTCAGCCGCGGCTACGAATCGTTGTATCGTCGACCACTGTCGTTGGCCTGGTACATGGCGTTTTCCGGAGCGATGGTGTTTCTGTTCGGCATATTGTTGGGCGGAATCGGCGGGGCATCGGTGCTGGCGGCACGGATCGTCACGTGGGTGATTTCGCCGAACGGTGTTCAGATTCAATCCGCCGTTGATGCCATCACCATGGTCGTCGTTGCCTGGCAAACCACGCTGGCATTTGGTCTACTCGGGGGAGTCTATTTGTTGCTCCGTAGTGACACCGGTGGCCAAGAGGCGGAGGATCTTTGGGAACCGCCCGCAGCGCCGGTGGAGCCGTTGCCGGAATTGCCCAAGGAGGCGATCGACGGATGAGTCCAGTTTCGATAAATCCTGAATCCTCACCACGCGGTGCGACCGGGCCGGCCGAATCGACTGCCTCGCCGCGTCCCGCCAAGCATGGCCCCAGGATTCAAATCAGTCTGTCGATGATGTTGTTGATGATGGTCGTGTTCGCCTTTATTTCGGCGGCGCTGTTCTACGCATCTCAAGTCCCGGCGATCCGCGAAGAACTCAGTGTGCTGTTGTACGGGAAAGCGGAGGACGGTGGTGAAGACGTCGGTCGGCTGGCGCATCGGGCATTCATCATGTTTACGTTTACGTCGCCTCTGCTGCTGGCTTGCGTCCTGTCGCTGGTGGTTTCGGCCTTGAAATACTTGCAGCGCACCACAACGTGAACGACGAACCGTCTGACGCGGATCAGGCTGACGTGTTGGAACCGCTGGTGGCGGCACTCGGAAACGCCGCGATGCGTCCCGAAGAATTCGCCGCGTTCTCGGCCGCCTTGATGTCGCGACACCCCAGCGCAGTGCGCTATCGACAGGACATCGATCCCCAGGACATCGCGTTCCCGGTCCGCCCGATCCCGTGGTATTCGCTCGGTTATCAGTGCACCGATCCGGAGGTCCGACCGAGCCGAACACTCTCGTACGCCGCCGGTGATTTTTTCATTCAGGATGCCGGTTCGATGCTGGCCTTGGCAGCCGCCGACGCAGATCGGCCTCCGCAACGCGACCGATTGATCTGTGATTTATGCGCCGCGCCGGGCGGCAAATCGACTGCCCTGCTGGAATCGATCGGCGACGGCTTTCTGCTGGCCAATGAACCGATCCAATCTCGCATTGCACCGTTGGCGTACAACTTGGCTCGCACCGGGAGCGACCGTTACGCCATCTCCAGTCTCGATCCCGAGCGGCTGCGATCGCGACTTGGCGGCATCTTTGATGTGGTCTTGGCCGATGTCCCCTGCAGCGGCCAAGCATTGTTGGGACGCGGCAAACAAAGTCTCGCCGCGGTTTCAAAGACACAGATCGAACACAGCGCGTTGCGGGCCAAGCGGATTCTTGCGTCGGCCGTCCACCTGCTCCGCCCCGGAGGCCGATTGGTGCTCAGCACGTGCACGTTCGCCGAAGCGGAAAACGAATCTCAA